>JAAVHD010000036.1 GCA_014799915.1 Oscillibacter sp. | reverse complement strand
GCTGGCGGTAGCCATGAGCGAGAGGCTCATAACGAGGGCCAGCACCAGTGCGAGAATCTTCTTCAGATTTCTCATGGTGGATTTTTCCTCCTTTTAATTTTTCGGAAGCAAAAGTCTTGGATTTTGCCAAATTATCGAAAAAGTTACGAACTTTTTCATCAATTCGACTCTTATCAAGCCCCTTACTCAAAAAGGAGGAGACTGAAACAGCTGCAGCGCAGCGGTTTCACAGGTTGTAAAAAAACTTTGGTAGACGATTTTTTACAGTTGGTAGCAGCATATCAGTTTATGTAAACTGATTTCGCTGCTTTTTGCCAATTTGCAGGCGGTAGCAGTCGAAAAATGCTTGGTAGCGTCTGGTAGCATATTCACAAAAAATTAAACAAAGAATTTTGATCTTAGGAGAAAAACCTGTAATTAAACCAGATATTAACCCAAATGCGGCATAAAATAATTTTTTCACAATTGTGTTTACATAATGCTGATTTGCCGATAAAAATACAGCAACCCGGGTTGCCGCCTGGATTGCTGAAAAAAGAAAATAATTTTGATTGTGTTCCGGACATACTAACGCCGGAGGTGAAATACAGTGCAGGATCATAAAAGTCAGCCACCCGAGCGAAAGCCCGGATGGCCGGAAGGCGACGATGATGTCATCAACAAATATGGAACCTATGAGATCCAGCGGACCAACGGTATGGAGAACCCATACCCCATGATCGCCCAGGGCATCTCCCCGCAGGAAGCGCAGGAGCAGCTGGACGCGGCAGAGCGCTGGAAAAAGAAAAAGTGAATTTATAGGGGCAGGGTCATGTCATACCAGACCACCCCGCCGTGGACAGAGGCCGAAACGCCCTGATTTTCAAAACCGAAGCTCTGATAGTAGGCCAGCTTTACGTCGCGGCAGGTGAGTACCACCGCCCTGCGGCCATCCTGGCGGGCCAGCCCAATCAGTGTATCCAGCAGGATACGGCCATAGCCCCGGCACTGGAAGTCCGGATGGACCGCGAGACTGAACACGGATTGATAGGGATTGCCGGGATTATGGCAGGAGACGTCGGCGAACATTTCATCGGCGATTGTGGGGGCGTCAATGGCGGGGCCCATGGCATAGCCCACGATGACGCCATTCAGCTCCCCCACCAGAAAGCTCTCCGGGTAAGCGGCGATGCGATTCCGGATGGAGGCGCGGCTGGCGGCCTGCTCCGGCGGGAAGCAGGCCGCCTCTACCTCCGCGCAGCGGTCCAGATCCTCCGGCTTTGCCGGGCGGACCGTCAGGCCGGACAGCTCCCGCAGGAATTGGGAGGAGGAACGGATCTCCGTCCCCACATTTTTCATGTCCAGCATGTTGGCCCGCTGGATCTCCTCTGTATTGGAGGAGCAGCAGTCCTCCAGCACAACCACCTGGTAATCCAGGGAGATAGCATCATAGCAGGTGGTGCGGATGCAGTTGGGCGTCGTGGTGCCGGTCAGTACCACCGTGTCCACCTTCAGCCGCCGCAGGAGCAGATCCAGAGAAGTCTGAAAGAAGGCGGAATAGCGGGGCTTGACGATCTCGTAATCACTGGCACAGCGGCCAAATTCCGGTGGGTTTTCGATGGAGATGGGGCCGGTGCTGCCGGGAGTGAGAGGCTTGCCGCCCTCGGCCCAGATCTGATAGCGGGTGTGCTCCACATCGCTGCCGTCGGCGCGGTAGGCGCGGTTGACGAAGATCACCGGTGTTTCCGCCCGGCGGCAGGCGGCGATGACACGTGCGCAAGCGGGCACTGTAGCCCGGGCGCCCCGGATGCACAGGGGGGACTCCGGATTCAGAAATCCGTTCTGCATATCAATGACGATCAGCGCTTGCTTCATGGCAAGTCTCTCCTTTTATATGAGAATAAATTCCGCTCCCAGAACCACCAGACAGCAGGCGGCAGCCACCAGAAACAGGCTGCTGCCCTTCCAGGCCAGTACAGCGCCTATCACCAGCGCCAGCGCACCGGCGATGGGGCTCTGGGTGGCTTCCACGATGGCGGGGAAGGTCATGACCGCCAGGGTCACATAGGGTACATAGTACAGGAAGGAGCGAAGGGTTCGGTTAGTGATCTCCCGGCGGATCAGCACCAGGGGCGTCATCCGGATGAGGTAGGATACTCCGGCGGATACCAGTATGTAGATCCAGATATTTTTCATGTCTGCTCACCTGCCTCGTCATGATCCGGGTCGTCCGCTACGGGGAATAGGATTGCCGCTGCGAGGGAAATGACCACGGTCAGAAGGATTGTTTTCACCCCGGAGGAGATCCCCGCCAGCAGTGTCCACCGGCTGGCAATAAAGCTGGCAGCGAAGCTCAGCAGCACCAGGACCAGCACTACCCGGTTTTTCCGCGCCGGAGGAATGATGATGGCCAGAAACATACCGTACAGCCCCACACTCAGCGCGCTCACCAGCCGCAGCGGCAGCACATTGCCCACCGCCACGCCCAGAAAGGTCCCGATCCCCCAGCCGGGGATGGCCACCGCCATGGCGCCGTAGCTGTACCAGGGGTTCAGCCGCCCGGGGAAGGCGATGGATATCCCGAAAATCTCGTCTGTTACATCAAAGGCAACCAGCATCCTGTGATACCATGGCGTCTCCGGGGCCAGCTTCTGACTCAGGGAGCAGCTCATCAACAGATACCGTGCATTGGTGACCAGGGTCATGACGGCCACCTCCCAGTATCCGGCCCCGCTGGCCGCCAGAGAAAAAACAGCGTATTCCCCGGCGGAGGCGTTATTGGTCAGGCTCTCCGCCATGGCCTGCACAGCGGAAAAACCGGCGTTTTTCGCGGCGAAGCCCAGGGTAAACGCCACGGCAAAGTATCCCAGCGCGATGGGCATACCGTCCCGTATGCCCCGGCGAAAACAGGTTTGATTATTCTCCACGGAAAGTTCCTCCGAATTGCAGCAGTNAAAAATATTATACCGCGTTTGACAAATAAGTCAAGCCGGAGGCACGATCTCTCATGCCTCCGGCTTTTTATATTAAACAGCCATTTGAAACTGNATCCACGTATATTCCCGCTGGTGNATGATNGCCCAGGTATACTGGTAGGCCTCACACTCCGCCCATGTCAGATAGCGGAAGTAGAACTCCACNTCCAGATGGCATGGAATGATGTCCAGNATGATCTCCCGGATCTGCTCAAACCCATCCGGNATGCCCACCACATCNGGGAAGATGACCCGGATATAGCCNAACTGATCCTTTTCCNGGGCCAGAGCCTTGATNCCGCAGCCGGAAATCGTGTTGTTGATATCATCCAGCGTAAAGCAGTCGCCGCCGATCCGCAGCAGTGCGGCAATCGCCTGGCGGCGCAGCTCNGTGCTGTAGTGNACCGGNGTACGGGCAAACAGNGCTTCCCGCCGCCGCAGGCCCTCGTCCNCNGCGGTCGCCAGAGCGCTCTCGCGCTCCACGTAGTCCATCCGCTCGCTCAACGCATCCAGTCCNACGCCAAGNGCATCCAGCTCNCTGCCGCTGAGACTTCCCGGNGTGAGATCNTAGATCCCCAGCGGCCTGAGAAGNTTTCGCAAATACTCGCCGTATCCCATGTCAAGCCCCCCAAGCNATGATCTCTACNTTGCCCAGGCAGGGCAGCACCGTCGGACTGGCCGNCAGGTCCGCAGTNGGGGAAGCNAANCTGTAGTTNTCCACACTCTCCAGATCATACAGCAAATTCCCCAGAAACGCCAGCGACACGCCTTTCCCCAGCATAGCGCCGGTAAAAACNTCCCGCAGTGCCGCGTCCACATCGGTCCGGGCCTCCTCAAAGGTAAATCCGCTGGCCGGCAGGATCGCNGCGGAAATGTTGATCGCCTGCGGCGTGGGTGCCAGCACCCGCAGATCTACCGATATCTCCCGCTTTTCCTGCAGNTAGTCGTTCACTTCCGCCAACAGCGTNTCGTCGGGCAGCCCGGCNTCGGTAGCAATGTACAGATCCACCGATCCAACCCCCCTGGGCCGTCCTACCGCGACTGCCGCGGCTACGCCGGTGCGGGATAGTGCCGTCTGCTCATAGTAGGCGGCATTNGCNCCGTTGGGCAGGCGGCGGTAGCTGTCCAGCAGCCGCNCGCGCAGNTCNTCGTCGCTNTCCGCATCGTCGCCGCCGCTGAATGCCTCCGGGTTGGTACAGGCTTTGATCCCCACCGGCATGGCNGCCATGATGGTCACCGTGTTGGCNGCNACATTGCNCGCCTTTCCCGGNTCCAATGCCACGGCGGGNGCGTCCACGTACAGATCTCCCGCNTTCAGNACCACNTTGTCCGTGGTGGNAAACCGGATGCCNGTATCCGTCATNCAGACGGTCCCGGACTTCACCGTCANATCNCCGCNGACAGCNAGGGACAGTCCAAAGCGCAGCGNCCCNGTGGCGCAGGTGGCGANGCTCCTGCTGAGCCCCCGCAGATAGGCGTGGCGCTCCAGATACTCNCCCTTGGCTGTCTGNGGGAAGCTCTGGTCCAGCAGCCACTGTGCCTGTAAGTANAGNCCCTGNATCTGTGCCGCCGCCGCATACAGCCGNGCCGCCAGATCGCAGGAGGCGCTTGGCAGATAGCCGCTGGCCTCGCCGAAAGCGGCAAGCATCTCTGCATAGATCGAATCTATTGTTTTCTCCATATATNTCCTCCCGCTATACCGTCACTGAGGCGGACAATTCTGTCCCCTCATACTCCANCAGNACCTGGATGCCNATGTNNCCCTGNTTTTCCGGTGTGAGGATGACATCCGTGATAGAGACNTCCTCCTCCGCCAGGGCCTCCGCCACATACTGNCTTGCGGCGGACAGNCGCTGTGANATGGGNTCNCTGGACAGCAGATACAGGCGGCTTCCCAGTTNNGGAAGGGGCGGNAGCCCTCCNCTGTGAGCGGTCAGCCGGAACAATACCCGCTCCAGCAGNGCGTCCGCCCNCTGGCAGCGCACCACGCCGCCCAGCCCATCCGGAATATAATCGCCATNGTGTATTCTTGCTTCCATATATTCCTCCTTGTATATTAACCGCAGCGGCAGGGNCGGTAGGGCTCACCGTTGACNATCAGGCTGCCGTTGATGCGGACCGTCCCATTGATGGTCACGGGCCCGTTNACCTCAAGGNCTCCTGTCAGCGTCAGATTTCCCTCCGCCTCCCAATCTCCCTCTGCGGAACCATTACCTTTGACGGCAATACTGCCGTCCTTGCGCAAATAAATGGATGCNTCNCCGCAGGAGTACAGATACANCTCNCCCGGCGCAAGCTCTTTNGGTGCGGCCCCGGCGGTATGCGCCGCCACCACGCANTGCTCCTGGCATCCCGTGCCGCCCTTGACCACCAGCACGGTATCCCCGGCCTGGGGCTGCCATACCATTCCGCCGGGNGCAAAGACCTCCAGATCCCNCTGCTCNCCCTTNGTCATCACCGAGGCGCTGCCGCCCCCGATGGTCGTTACCCCCATGTCNGCTGCGGTGCCCTCCTGNGCNGCNCTNTGNCGGAGAGAGATCGTTTTTGATAACCACATTGCGCTCACCTCTTNCTGATCGTTACTTCTGTCCGCTCTCCATCNCCGTCCATCCGGCTGCGGGAGCGGACNACNTCATANNGTCCGGACAGNTCCAGCCTCNCCANGGCCAGACCCACCCGNTCCCCCGGCATGGCGGCAAACGCGCCGGGCAGNTCCAGNTCNATCTCNAGCTGCTCCANGGAAGACTGCTCGATCTGATACTCCCCGGTGTACCGCCGGTCCTCGGCGGTGCTGCGGGGCATGTATAACACATGCCGCCGCTGCCCGCCAATCTTAACAAATTCCTGGTTCGTCACCGGGTGACTGANGCCCTGNACCTTGTCCTGGATCAGCACCTCAGAGATCACNCCATAGCGCTGCTCCCTCTTGCACAGAGACAGCANCGGAGAGCTGTCCTTGATCTCCAATTCCTTCCCGCTGCCCCAGAGAGACCCGGTCACCAGTGTACCTTCCGGTNTNAAATAGGGNTCAAATCCGCCNAACCGGTGGGTNAACCCCTGCAAAGCCTTCCANTGGCTGGACCCGGAGGCCACNACGTANCGGCTGCCAAAGACATCCTCCTGCCGGTCAACCGTGATNCNGTAGGGAGCCACATGGTTCTCCAGTACCTCGGAAAGAAGCGCCCGTTCGTACGTCAGCGCCTCNGATTCATTGTCCAGCAGCAGCGCCGCCATGCCCCGTCCCTCGATGGTTGCCAGCAGTCCCTGCCGGGACAGCGAGATCTCATAGGCGTCCACCACGCCGCGCAGCATGATNTCACCGTCCCGATAGGCCGTGAACCGGNTGGCTTTCGGCAGGACCTCCGCCATCCCCGGATCATACAGGCAGGTGGCCGTCATACTGTCACAGGGCACGCTGCCNGTNTAATCCAGATCCCANCGCACCAGAATGGGCAGCACATATCCTTCCCCATCGTAGGTCTCCAGATGGATGCTCAGCATGGGATCACCACCTTGTCGCCCACNCGGATCAGGTTGGGATTTTTAATGCCTGGATTGGCTTTAAGGATATCCTCCATTGCCACGNCGTACCGGCTGGCGATNCCCCACAGGGTGTCTCCGCTGACCACGGTGCAGNAATTNTCCTGCTGNGCCTTCCCGGNGGAGAGNGCCGCGCCTCCGGCNGNTCCTGTCGCGGTAAGTTCCTCGTCGTATCCATCGTACCGNTCCCGGAACTCAAAGCTGTAGCGCACATAGTCCGGCAGCGGCTCCTGTTCCAGCTTCAGNCTGGTAAAGTAAGCGTTGGATATCTGCCACANCGGATGGATCAGCAGCCCGGGACCCTCGCCGTAAAACACGGAGGCCAATTTCTTGAATTCATCGTANGCGCCNTCTCCGGCAAANTCNCCCTGGCCCCGCATGACACGGCAGCCCATNCCCAGATCCTGCATNCANTAGCGNCCAAAGGGGACCTTGTGTACCGCNATCTGCCGCTCATAGACNATGGAGTAGGTNGCAGGGTTGTGGGGCCAGATATAGTCNTTNTAACGCATNGGNGTCAACAGCATTCTTGACCACCTCCGTTAATATAGNGGNAACCCNTTGTCATACCGCCGNCCNTCCCGCTGAAAAGCCAGGGAGACNGCCTCCGCTGTCAGCGGCGCGGGACCCGCCGTCACCAGCTCCTCNGTCAAACCGGTCCACCGGCTTGCAGGCGGTTCCGGCTGNGCAGTGACCACCATCCCGGCNCNCAGNGGGGACNCCACCCCCTCCTGGATCTCCNCCTGGGCGGCGGGGAGCGGGAGCTCCGCCTCCCCNGTCTGCGCCCAGACNTCNTCCGCNTCAGGGATCTGACTNTCCGGTTCCATCCGGACCGATGGGGCCTCCAGCGTCTGATCCTCCATTTCCGGCNGAACCACNGGAANCTCCTCNGNGGTNTCCTCNTNTGTNCTGNCCGNTTCNCGNNNGNNNGCTTCNGNATCNGNGNCATCCTCTCTGGAATAAAANTCCTCCTGATCCGGCGATNCCGTTCNNCTTTCCGGNGTCCAACCGGCATCTTCCGGTTCCTGCACNTNCTCNGAAACATNGGANNGCACNGNCCNTGCTTCCNNNGNCTCCGCCTGCGGNGAGNGAGTCCCNTCAGNCTGCTGNCGCAGCGCCTGGAACCGCTCCAAATCGAAAGAACCGCTTTCCACGATCTCCTCCGGCGTGCCATTGGATATGCCCNNTCCGNTGACCGCAGCTGTCAGTTTCCGCAGCTGCTCTGTCAGTCTGGCAAGTCCNTCCAATGCGCTGGCAGGNAGTTGAAAATTGACCTGGATCAGNTCCTGCTCNTCCATCAGGCCGACACCTCNATNCGGCTGGCAGCCACCACNGTGACCTTCTCAGCCACCATAGAGCCCACTTTGCCNTCCTCCTGGATGGCGCTCCANTGNCAGCCGCTGTAAATGACCTTCCGGTCCGGCTTNCAGATCACCAGGGAGAANTCTGCNAGCGCNAAAAAGTCGATGCCGTCACTGATGGCNTCGTCTGTGGCATAGAGCCTGGTCAGCTCCAGCACATACTTGTTCTGCCCGTTGATCGTGGCCACCGGNTCGCTCTCNCCGAAGGCCTCCACCACCTGGCTCGTTTTGGTAGCCTTGGCNGTGTAGCTCTGCACCACCGCNACTTTCCTTCCGTCCAGCTCCAGATAGATATCACANCTGGTAGGAAAACCCGTTACTTCCATCATGCCGCTTCCTCCTNACTTAAATNGTAATGTGNGCGGTGAGNTAGATCTGGTTGAGCCCATGTGCGACGGAGAAACTGAACTCCACCAGGCACACCGTAGGATCGTCCTCACACACCGATACCGCCACATCGCTGTAGCCGTCGATGATCTCCGCCTTCAGCTTGCTTTCCAGCTCCACAATGGTCTGGGCGCGGATAGCGCCCCTGGTCTGCGCGGTNTTCTTCGTTTTGCTGAACCGGCTGCGCAGGCTTGCCCGGATGGTGGGNATCACNTCGTCCACGATCATGATCGTAGTCAGCTCCCGCCAGGTGGCGTCATCNGCGCCGCCGGTAGTCGTGCGGGTAGTGATNCCCCGGACNGGGGAGACNATGCCGCCCACCGCTTCCAGNGGCGTCACGCCGCCCCGGACCAGCAGNTCGATCTCNTTGTCNCCGTANGCCTCGCTGACGCCGCCCAGACCGGGCAGCTGNGTGCCATTGAGAGGGATCGCCGGATCTNTGGTGACGGCCACNGCCGCCGCNACTGCCGCNGCGGCAAAAATTCCGGGAAGGACCNCGCCGGAGCTGTCCAGCCCNTCCGGNCCCACCAGNGNCATGCGCTCACTGTTAAGCGACTTAGCCCGCTCTATGAGCTCCACGTTGGACGCCCCATTCATACCCACCACGGCGACCCGCTCCCGCCGNGTGGCAGAGGCGCTCTCCAGACTCGCCCGCAGCGCCTGATGCACAGTCAGCTCGCCGCTGTCGCAGACGATGATCTGTGCATCCTCCACCGTCTGAAGGGCCGCAAAGGCGGCGGTATAATCTTCACCGTCCACTTTGACAGCAGCCACCGTGGACGCGCCGCCCAGAAACAGCAGCTTCAAGATGGTGGACATACCCGGCGTGCCGGACTCATCCTCGCCAAATGCGCTCAGCCCCATCTCATAGCTGGTCAGCCGGACNACCGCATTGGCCNTACCGCTGACACTCTTTGCCGCCACACCNATGGTGCGGANTGCCCGTCCGCCCCAGACNGCGGCGGAGGCGTCNTAGGAGGAATACACCCCCGGACGCTCATGGATAATACTTCTCATTTGGTTACAACACCTTTCAAAATAAAATCAGATATCNNTGCGCCATCCTCCGATGCCGCNGCGATAAAGTATGCGCTGCAAGCCAGACTGCCCCTTCGCAGAAACATGGCGGTATCCTCGTCCCAGGCCGCTTCCTCCCATTTCAGCTCGCTGGGCCGCAGACCGGAGGGCAGTCCCTCCAGCAGGACCTGGTGGAGCTTCTCCAGCACGCTGTCGCACCCCGCCGTTCCATCCTTGAGCGGACAGTAAATATCCAGCGAAAGCGTCAGCTCTATGCGCATTCCATAGACTTCCTGACTGGCCTGCGTAGCGGGATCGATCCTCTGTCCCAGGTAGCTGTTCAGCGCACCGCCCCGGCTCTCGCCGGTCCGCAGTCCCACCGCCACCACAGGTTCCCCATATGCTTTTGCCCATCCGGGGGCATAGGCGATCTGTGCGTTGATCCCCGCTCTTTCCAAAGTGGCGGCGATAGCGCTTTTGACCTGCTCCAGACCACTCACTTCGCGCGCTCCTTCTCCTTACGCAGGATAGCCCGTCCATACAGNGCCTGCCGGCGGAAGCAGATGGTCATCGCCTCCTGGGCCACGTANCTCTCNNNGCCGCANGTGATCCGNTCCCCCGGNTCCAGCTCCGGAAGNACGGGNCCAATATACAGCCACCTCTGATCGCTGACCGCGCCCAGCGGCGTCGCCGTCACCGGCAGGTCCTCTTTCTCCTTCAAAAAGGGCTGCAAAAACGCCCTGACNGGNATCTCCTCNCCGTTCTCCCGNCGGGTNAGCACGAGATCCTGCCCGTCNTCTCNCATAATAGCNTCTAACTGCGCTCTCATCCCCGCACCCCCTGAAAAGCAAANTCACTGTCGCCCCAATACGGGGCCATCATACTGGCGGCCTGCCGGCGCATAGCGGCTGCNGTCTCGCAGACCTGACCGTTGCTGCCGGTCCGCACGCTGACATCGCCCACGGTATACTGCTCCACATTGCCTCNGCTGCGGCAGGGCAGCAGCCCCGCCGCGGCCAGCAATGCCGCCGCACAGAAAAAANCGTCTCCGCAGTCCTCCGGCGCTGTACCCTCGGGCATCCGCCGCCGGATCTCCGCCTCTGCGGCNGTACACAGTGCCTCCAGCAGCGGTTTTTCCGCCTCCGACGGCTGNACNATGGCGGCGGCCAGCTGCAGGATCTGCTCCAACATTTCGCTTCCTCCTTCCTTACCGGGNCCGTCTTAAATGGTCAGGACCTTCCCNGCGTCGGTATACAGCTTGGCGAAGCCGGAGATGCTGGTGATAGCGGCCCGCTCCACCTGCCGGTCGATAAGCTTGTCGTACTCCACCATCACGTCGCCCGCGCTGACCATCTCCAGCGCGTAGTTGCGGTCCAGACCGATCAGCTTTCCGTTGGGCATAGCGCTGGTGCGCAGCAGCGTAGCGCCCAGGGGGGAGGACAGCGTACCGGTGCCCTGGAAGTTGAGCCCCGTCAGCGGGTTCTGGAACTCGCTCATTTTCAGCATGTCCAGCATCACCGCGTTGGGCACCAGAATGGTGTTCATGGTATAGGGATCAAACTGNCCCCAGAAGTCCAGCAGCGCCTCATAGGTCAGCNTNCCCTTGGTCCCGCCGATAGGCGCGGTGCCCACNGTGAAAGCGTCNGCGGGGTTGTCGTTGCCNTCGCCCTCGGTGATCACCTTGATGGCGTCCTCCAGATGCATCCTGGCGATGTGGCTGCCGATCTGGCGCAGCGTGATGGAGAACAGATCCAGNCNCTGGAANCGGATNGCCTCATAGGAGGCCACCAGCATCCGGCCTCTCTTGTGCAGCTTCACCAGGTTGCTCTGGGTCCGCACCGTGGTCTGNGGCAGNTGGGAGCCCTCCTCCACCCGCTTCAGNCTCTTCTCNTCCTCGCTGGGCACCGAGGAGATGGANCGGTAATCCATCCCGTCAAACTGTGTCGTGGTGGCGGTAATAGAGGGCAGCACGTTGTCCTCCTCCATACCCTGCCGCACCACCCGGGANACGAACTCNGGGAACAGCACCGCCGACTCCGTCGTGCGGAAAAACTTTTCCACCACATCGGACCGGCTGCCCTTCACATGGATGTCAAACCGCTTCAGCTGACGCTGAAAGGCGTCCAGCCCCTCCAGAGGCGTGCCCCGGTAATTCTCGCTGGGGTCCGCCGCCTCCAGCACCTGCGTAAAGGACTTCCCGGCCTCGCCGTACATGCCCTTTTCCAGTCTCAGATTGTCGTAACTATAAGCCATATTCCATATCCTCCCTTAAAGCAAAATTGTCACGGCCTTTGCCGTGGTGTCCACGTTCACCACCGGGCATGTCACGCTGCCGCTCTCAGCGGTCTTCACGCCGCCCTTGCCGTCTGCGGCCAGCGTCTGCCAGCCCACAACCGGAGCCGTACCGGAATAACTCACGGACACAAAGCCGCCCACCTGCACCGTGCAGGCGTCCTCCTTGCAGCAGAGCGCCACGCCGCAAAAAGCATCGCCCGCTCCGCAGCTGCCCACGGTGCCGTTGCCGGTCATCTTGACCACCTGGCCCTCTGTCAGACCGCCGCCCAAAAAGGTGGCGCAGACCTGGCCCACGCCCTCAAAAGAAACACTCATTGAAAGATCCTCCTGTAAAAAATTTATGTGAAAAGGTAGATATCCCGCGTCTTCGCGCGGTGAGCTTGAACAAAAGAACCCGCCTTAAATCAGAAACGCCCGGTCCTCATCCTCGCAGGCCGCGGCAGTCCTGGCGCGCAGCTGGGGCGCGGGAGCGTACTTCTCGTCCATCCGCTTCTGATACACCCTCGTCAGCTCCAGCAGCTCCTCCTCCTCCATCTTCTCCGCAGCCCGGGAGAAGATCTTCAGATCCATGGCCTCGTCCGTCAGCCCTGCCAGCCGCACCAATTCCCTGCGCAGCCCATTCATATAGGCCCGTCCCAGCCGTGCCTCCTTTTCCAGCACGTCCAGCTGCTGCAAGCATCCCGGATGGGCCGCCAGCAGCTTTTTCAGATCCCCGCCCGGCTCATGGGCGAAGCTCTTGATGATCCCCGCCTTCCTCTGGGCGGGCACGGCCACAAAGCTCCACTCATAGGCGTCCGTGGGCTCCCGCAGCGTGAAATAGCACAGCTTCCCGCCGTAAGTCCGCCCGCCGCGGTGCTCGCACTGGTCCTTGCCGCAGATGGAGCAGCACCGATCGGTCACGCTGCACCCGATGCTGACCTCCTTCTTGATGCCCGCCTCAATTTCCTCGATCAGCGGCGCGTTCTTCTCATTGCGCAGCATGTAGGCGTAGCCCTTCAAAAAGCGGCACTCGTCCCCTGCCTCGGTGGTGCCGCCCTCCCGGCAGACCTCCGTCTTATACAGCCGCGCCGTCTGCCCCTCGGCGGACCAGTTGTGGTCGAAGATCCCGCTCTTTCCCACGAACAGCCCGCTGAGGATATCCAGCGCGTCCTCGTCAAATCGCTCCCAGTCCCGGTCGATCTCATTGTCGCACAGCCGCAAGGCGAAGGTGTACACCTGCTCCGGCGTCAACTCCGACTTGCTCAGCCGGTTAATGAGGATCATGTCCTCCCGGGACACGTCATGCCGGATCACATCCCCCGGCGTCTTTCTGATGTCCAAACCTATATATCTCCTTTCGATTCACTCTGACGGAGCCCCGGCCTTCCGGCCGCCCGCTCCATCGCGTCGTTTTCCAGGGCCAGCTTCCTGGTCTGTTCTCTGTACCAGTCCGCCTTGGCCTCCTCCACCAGATCCTGCAAATTGATGTCATCCCAGACCACCTGGAAGCCGCAGCCGTACCCGTGCATTCTCAGCCACATCTGACAGATACGCTCCACCGCCGGCGTCAGCGCCCGCCGTATGGCGGTCATTTCCGTGGTCAGCATGTCCGCCTGCTGGGTGCTCATTCTCTCCGTACTGGACCAGCTCAGTCCCAGCATGAACGGCGGGATCCCCGTCTTGCTCACCAGCTGCTCCAGGATCTGCCGGATAGGCACCGAGCTGTCCAGTATCTGGTTGTCGGCACCAATGACCTTGATGTCCACGTCACCCACGGCCACAAAGTCCCTTACGCTTCCGCTCCGGGTACTCTCCATAGCCCGGCTCCACTCGCTGGCCAGCTGCCTGCTGCGCTCCTGGGCCATGCCCCGCTCCCACTCGCCGTCCCCCGGCTTGTAGACCACGGCAAATCGCACGTTGCCCATCCTCTCCCAATTCACGCCGATGGCATAATAGATCTTGCTCAGCAGCTCCGTGAGAAACGGCATGGACCGCAGCAGCGACACCCCATAGGGCGCGTAAGTCTCCGGATTGAAGGGCGTGAACAGCAGCAGCTGCTGCCTGGGCAGGGGCTTGAACTGCCCGAACTCATCCTGTCCGCAGATCTGGAAATCCAGCGGCCCGTCGCCCTCCTGGATCTGGATGTCCTCCACCCGGCCGCAGAGCACCGCGGCCACGTCCCGGCCGTCCGCGGTGGGCACGATCTCGCCCACCGCCTGACCGAATACCAGCATGGAATCCAGGTATTGGTCCAGAAAGGCATTGATGCCCCTCTGCCCTCTGCCCACGTCCACCCGCTCCAGAAACAGCTTCAATTCTCTGTCAGCCTCCGAGTCCTCGCACACGGCGGTCAAACCGCCGCAGAGCCGGATAATTTTGTAGATGCACGCATCCACCAGCGGCACGGACTCCCGGATAGCCCGATAGAGCTGCTTCTCCCCGGTCTGCAGGGGCGTGTATCCCCCCAGCATCCCAAAGAGCGGCGTGTCGCTGCGTTTGATTTGCGGCGTAGCCGCCGCCTCAATGGCCGGTTCTGTTTTTTTCCTGAATAATTTCATCACTCACTCCTTTTTCCGCTGCCCCCAAAGTGCCACCCCGCCCCAACCGCACCATAGGGTATATGAAAACCCCAAATAGGACGTACCCGCCGACGCTTCGCCCCCCGACGGCCCAGGGAACCACGCAGAATAATCAGTCTCCCGGGTCGTAGCGTAAATAAACACCCCCGTCATTCAGGAAGGTTCTTAGGAAACTACGTTTCCTAAGCGCGCTTTTGTTACTTTTCCCGCGGGGGAAAAGTAAGCCCCCGTCCCCCGCCCCGGCAGGGGCGAATCTAAAATTAGATAAAAGCGGTCGCGGCCCGCAGGGCCGCAGATTTTCCAGCAGCAGAAGTACTAAGGGGGTCCCGCAGGGGGCTCACGCCCCCTGCCGTCCCCACCGGTCAGGCGAGGTTTCACCCCCGCCTGGCCACCGAACAGAACACCCCCTCACTATCCTCCCAATTTGCCATGGTCACGGCGAAATACCGCATATCATCCATAGCGTGATCGTTGTCCTTGTGGGGTGCGTCCCGCCCGTTGGTCTCCTCGCTCCAGCGGTACAGCGCGATCTCCCTGAGACAGTCCTCGCAGTCCTCGCATATCACAATGCGCCCTTTTTTCAATAAGTCGGCGGTGATGCGGATACCGGAGAGCACGTCGTTGTTGGCTTTGATCACGCGGTAACCCTCCTGGCGCAGGGCGGTAATAAAACTGGCGGCGGAGGGGTCCGCCACCACGCAGCGGATCCGGTGAGTGCCAGCCAACCTCACCAGCTCCGCCGCATACTCCTGGTCCGTCAGCTGTACGCCGGTNNNTCTGGANGCGTAGTAATANTCCTNCACCCGGTACCANACGCCGTCNNTNNGTCCCCAGAGNCCGAANGAACANGGATTCGCGGTGCCGTAGTCNACGGAGATGACGTACTCCTCCAGCTCNCCCTCGGGNGCGNNNCNCGCGTCCCGNNCCGGNTCGAAGAAGTCGTAGATCAGNCCCTTGGCNGCNGTCCATTCCCCTAAAATGAACCGTCTGTAAAAGGCCCCGCTGTAGCTGGATCGGTAGCGCTGCCGGATGCGTGGGGAGAGGGAGGGGTTGTCGTCCATGGTAAAGTGGAGGTACAGCGCGTTCCTCTGCTCGCTTTTCAGGATCCACTCCTGATAAAACCAGTGCTGCGGTCCCTCAGGATTGCAGTTGAACCACAATCTCGACCCCTGCACGCTGCACCTTGCGATGGCCTGCTCCACGAAAGACCTTGGCATCAGCGCCACCTCGTCCAGCAAAACCCCCGCCAGCGTCACGCCCTGGATGAACGCGGCGCTGCCCTCGTCCTTGCCGCCCATCAGATAGAAACGGTTTTCCCTTCCGTTCCTGCTGACGACCAGCAGATTCTCGCTCCTTTTCTCCCTGCACCGGAACCCCAGGTCCTTCAGTGTCGGCGTCAGCTCCTGTAACAGGTTCCTGCGCAGGGAGACCACGCTTTTGCCGCAGAAGGCGAATTGCTCCCCTCGGAAGGAGGCCATGGCCCAGCACACGAAGCTCAGCCCCATGCACAGCGTTTTNCCGCTNCGCACNGCNCCGTCGCAGATGATGGCGTCGTAGTGCCTGTCCGCGGATTTGGGGCCCCACCAGCGCATGACACGTTTCTGCTTCGGGGAAAACCGTTTGATCTTCATTGCTTTTTACGTCCTCCTTTTGGNATTATGGCAATCATCGNAATTGTTGACAGACCGTAGGGCGGNACGACCTCGGCCCGCCGTCTGTTGGGCNCCGGCGCAGTACGGTAAAGCAGTGCGCCGGGTCGTCGCACCCTGCGAATGTCTGTGTCAGCAGCTTTGCATGCTGCTATAGCTATTCTTCTTCCGACAAAGCGTCCAGCAGCGCGTTCATGCCGTCCTCACCGCCTCCGGCGCATTCCAGCAGCAGGCNTATNGCCTTTACCCGGTCNGTGAATTTGACCTCCACCGTCCCGGCGCTGTTCACCTTGAATTCGCTCACGCCCCATAGGTCCAGGCTGCCCACATGAGTATTCTTCGGGTCCAGCGCCAGTGTGACGGCGTCATTCGGCCTGCTGANGGCCACGCGCCTGAGNGCGTTCAGGATTTCCTCCCGATCCAGCTCCATTTCCTCACCTGCCTTTCACCCATAGGCCGCAAACGCCCAAAAGTTGCCCTTGGCCGTGCAACCTTTTCAAAAATTTTCCNAAATTTTTNGTATNTGCGTAAAGGAGCAGGCGGATGGCATCCGTCCCTCCNAATTTTCAGCAAAAATAAAAGGGCTGAGATCCATNAAAAATGGATCTCAGCCCCACTTGCCAATAGAACAGCGGAAAGACTCACAAGAGACTCTTATAAAAGAATAGATGTATTCTGGTCAGGATCGGATCTGAGGTAAAAGCTCCAGCCGCTGCCGGTCAGAAGCCCGAACACGGCGGCGTTTTCATCATAAGTCTGTACCTGCGGCGGAAGGCCGGGGACGGAACTGCGGCAGACGATTTTGCAGAACCCGTACTGCTGCGATACGATCTGATCGCACCGGTCAGCGATGTTCACCTTTGCCTGCGCNGTTCGCTGATTGATNTGCTCCACGGTGACATTCCGTGGNTCNGGTCCATAGGCCGCGAACATACACCCCGACAGATCTGCGGTAAACATATACGGTGCCGCAGGATTTAAGGCCAGGACGGAAGTGTTGTCCATGATGAATGGGAGGTAGTTGGCGGGTACGGGCCGTGCGCCCGCGCCATGGGTGCGCTGGTCATAGTCCACCAGCAGCATGACGCCTCCACCCTTCGCGTCAACAATGTCTATGTTGATAAGACCGCCTCTCGGCTGGGCGTTTCCTTGAATACCGAAGTAATAGGTGTTAAAGAAGTGAATGGGATCGGCCATAAATTCCTTGTTTTTTCCGCCTGCCATAGTGTCCTCCGCCTCTTAAAAGTTGCCCGTTGTGGCCTTGACTGCGGGAGAGACGACAATTCCGCAGGGCTTTTTGGCGTTTTGCGCCAGGGCGAGTTCATTCTGCGATACATTGGCAGTAACGATTTCGTCCGTCTGATACATGGAGTAGACTTCTTTGGCCTTTTTGATCATTTCCATCATCTGTGCCGGATTATCGCCAAAGCCCTCGTTTAAGATCGGGCCATACAGGGCCAGGAAGTCGTTAAAGGCCAGCTTGGTCACGTCTACTGCGGATTTATAGGCCACGCAGGCCAGCGCCGTCTCGCAGTATTTCTTCATGGACTCGGCCTTGATTTTTCTGGCCCAGAACGCGAAATCGAACCGCACGATAGCGGGATAATCCGTCACCACGGAGTAGAGCTTGACGACCTGCTCCTCTCCTTCACCTACGCCCATGATCGTGCCGAGGGCGGAATTGGCGATTTTAGCGACCCCTTTGACAATTCCGGATGCGCTGCTGTCGCTGATCATATCCTGGATGGCGGTGGAGAGCTCGCCGAACACGTCGCTGGTCTTGTCGGAGGAGGTGGCGCGATACTGGATTTGCTTTTTGATGACCTTTGTAATGGGGACCGTCAGGTCGTCCGACGTTTTGCCCGTCTTCAGATCCAGCTGGATGCTGTCCTCAAANATTTGTGCCTTGGATTCCGCCAGACTCATGAGTATTTTCAGGTTCTCACGGATTTCTGCGGCTTTTTGATCGGTGTTGTCCACCTTGCTGATGATGTCTCGAATAACGCTCATTTTAGTTTACTCCTTGTTTTTGATTTACNGGCCATTTNTAGCAATCTTCAGAATAGTTGATAGACTGTAGGGCCATATGCNGTGTATTGAGAAGATTGCTATANACGATNCTGGCAAAAGTATGGTACATCTCCATCNTATTAGGNTATTTTATAAAATATTCTACATGAAACCGTCTTTCGCTTACCNNACTGGAGGAACACGCCACTCTATAGTTATAAACCATGAATANTTCCCGCAGAAATCAGTTTAGATTTGAAATGTAGAGATTCCAATGCAAAGAAATCAGAAACAGGGGCACACAGTGTGNGTCCCTGCCAAGGAGGTGGTTTTCGCAGACGAAAATACCTGCACTTCAACAATTGATTTTCTGCTTTTATTCGGTAAGATTTGACAGATTTTGTGGCCTGTGGTATGATAATAATCAGCCCCCGAGATGGGACGGGGCGCTGTCGTAAATATGGGCGATTGGTTCACTCCCTGCGATTCTGTATGGCTGCATCGAGCAGCCATACAGAATTTAATTGCGTGCAAACACTCGATGTGTTTGTGCGCAATCTTAGGGGGTGACAAAGCATGAATAAGGAGCATTTCTGGCGGATCGTGATCCACATCATTGTATGGATCATCGTGCTTGCCTTTGCAGTATACTTTGCTCCAAAAGCGTGTTGACCGCCCGGCTGCCACCGGACGGTCAACGATTTTTGAAATCTGACAACCTAAGGAGCTAACTGCTTAACGGCAGCGCCCGATCCTATTACTTATTATATCCCTCCGGACTTGCATTGTCAAGTCCGGGAAATTTTTACATTATAATGCTGATTCCTAAAAAATTTTCTCTTTTGGTTGCACGCACCCCGGCAACTTTCCCACAATTTTCCCCTACATTATAATAATAGAATCTGCGGCAACCAGAGCTGCCGCTGCGTGGTGGGCCCGGCTCCCATCTTAATACAGATTCGCCCCTCGCCGGGAGCCGGTTTTATNCACCATCCATTTCACGCATCATCCCCGTAGGGGCGAGCATTGCTCGCCCGCACACCGAAGNGCCTATGCGNGGTNCGCCAATGCGNTTCTACCCTTTTTAGAAACGGGCGCACTCTACCGGATACCTGTGCAGTATTGGCGATGCATCCGTAGGGCGCGACGACTCGGCGCGCCGTTCTACCGCACTATGCCGCACCCCAATAGACGGCGGGCCGAGGTCGTCCCGCCCTACAAACGGCCCGATGCTACATTCCCGGCCAATGCCCCCGCACCCGCAGGGGCGGATATCATCCGCCCGCATCTCAGGGACTGCTGCACGCATCACCAAAACGGCCACACTACATATATAATAGGTAGGCCCCCCGTCCCCACACCCCCGCAATGTTACGCTTCTGTTACAACCACCCCAACCCCATTGACAAAACCAACCCCCCGTGATAAACTCCCCATTGTAAACCTCGAAACGCCCTGCCCGACTGTTCTCCCCGGAACAGATACGGGACCGGCTAGCCACGGTATGTGCTCCGGTGCGAATAGAAGGGTGGAAACTTCCGAGGGTTACAAAAATGGGGGTAAGGGGCTTGATAATGGCCGTCTGGTTACAAAAAACGGTAACTTTTAAGCCAAAAACAAGGCTTTTGCTTCCGAAAAATTAAAAGGAGGAAAAATCCACCATGAGAAATCTGAAGAAGATTCTCGCACTGGTGCTGGCCCTCGTTATGAGCCTCTCGCTCATGGCTACCGCCAGCGCCGCGGACTTCAAGG
>JAAVHD010000035.1 GCA_014799915.1 Oscillibacter sp. | reverse complement strand
GCGCACACTGTGCGCCCCTACAGGGATTTCCGTTAGACGACAAATCCTCAACCCCGCACCCCGGGGAGCTCCCCTCGCGTAATACGGTAGGGACTGAGATAACGTTCTAAAGTAGACGCAGAGCAGGCGAAACCACACCAACACTCCGGTAGCCCGGACGGACTATAGGATCAGCGCAAAAAACAAATACCCCCCGTAATAATAAGGGATTCTTAAACCGCCAGGTTTAAGCGACTTTTTGCCTTCTTTTTGTTCGCACAAAAAGAAGGCCCGGGGTCCGGGGGCGGGCAGCTCCCGGGCTGAAGGGCAGAAGAATGTGCCGTTTGCCGCCCGCAGGGCGGCAGAGAACCGAGGTAGTAATGACGAGATTTTGCTTTATTTTTCTTTTATTAATGGTATATAGCCTTTTGGGCTGGTGCGGCGAAATGATCTACTGCTCCATTGGTCAACGAAAGCTCTGCGAAAAACGCGGCTTTCTCAACGGCCCCATCTGCCCCATCTACGGCCACGGAGCCCTGATCGTTTTATTGTGCCTCAACGGCGGCTGCGAAAACCCCATATTGACCTTCCTCCTGGGCGCAATATTAACCTCCATCGTCGAATACATTACCAGCTACGTCATGGAGAAACTATTCCACATGCGCTGGTGGGACTACTCCCGCTATAAATTTCATATCAACGGCCGCGTCTGCCTCCTGAACTCCACCCTTTTCGGCCTGGCCAGCGTCTTTCTCTGCCACTTTGCCAACCCGCCCATCGCCGCCTGGCTGACAAACCTCTTTGCCTCCGGCGTAGGCATCCCCCTGGCAATCGTATTATCCGTCATCTACCTGACGGATATCATCCTCTCCGTCCGCAGCGCCATCCAGATCAGCAGCCACCTGGCCAAACTCCACGCCATCCAGGCCGAGCTCACCGAAAAGCTGGAGGCCCTCAAAGCGGAGCACCAGCAGATCCTGGAAGCCGAGCGCCAGCGTCTGGAGCAGCGCAAAACCGCCCTCCTCCAGACCGCCGAACAGCGCGGCGACGAACTCACCGCCCGCCTGGAGGCCGCCAGAGCGGAGGCCCATCAGAAGCTCCGCGCCCTTTACGACCGCCCGGACTTCTTCGAGCGCCGCCTGCTCCATTCCTTCCCCACCCTGAGATCCACCCACCATCCTGATGCCCTTAAAAAGCTGAAAGAGCATCTGGAAAACCGGAAAAAATAATCCCACACTATAAAAAAGGAGAACACACTATGTCCGAATGCACCCATGATTGCAGCACCTGCGGTGAAAACTGCGGCGACCGCACCGAACCCCAGTCCTTCCTGAAGGACCACAACCCCGCCGCCCGTGTCGGCAAAGTCTACGGCATTGTCTCCGGCAAAGGCGGCGTCGGCAAATCCATGGTGACCAGCCAATTAGCTGTCCTGGCCCGCCGCGCGGGCCACAAAGTCGGCATCCTTGACGCCGACGTCACCGGCCCCTCGATCCCCAAGGCTTTCGGCGTCCACCAGCGCGCCATGGCCGACGAACGCGGAATGCTCCCCGTTGAAACCTCCACCGGCATCCAGCTCATGAGCGTCAACCTCCTGCTGGATGACGAAACCGACCCCGTCGTCTGGCGCGGCCCCGTCATCGGCGGCGTCGTGACCCAATTCTGGACTGACGTCATCTGGGACGTAGACTATCTCTTCGTCGATATGCCCCCCGGCACCGGCGACGTCGCCCTGAGCATCTTCCAATCTCTCCCCCTGGACGGCATCATCATCGTCGCCTCCCCCCAGGAGCTTGTCAGCATGGTCGTCGAGAAAGCGGTCAAGATGGCCGAAATGATGACCATCCCCATCGTAGGCATCGTTGAAAACATGAGCTACCTCCTCTGCCCCGACTGCGGCAAGGAAATCCCCCTCTTCGGCCAGGGCAAGACCCAGGCCGCCGCCGACGCCCACCACCTGAAACTCCTGGCCCGTATGCCCCTCGACCCCGCTCTCGCGCAACTCACCGACCAGGGCCGCATCGAAGACTTCCAATCCCAGTGGCTCAATCCGGTAGCGGAGGAGATTCTGGGCGGCTGACATACTTTTTCTTGAAACCACTCGCCGCCCTGCGGTCGGCTTGGGCTGCTAGTGCCCACTTCGTGGGCGCTGCACGGAAAAAGTATCAAAAAGAACTTTTTAAGAAGGGTTCCTCGGTGCCTCTGAAAAAGTGCTTACAAGTCTATAAGTACCAAGGGCGCGGAGCTTTGCTCCGCGCCCTGATTCTTCATAGTCTATCGACGCCGCACGGCCTGCCGGGCCGTGCTACAATTATGCATAACCGCATCGAGCGGTTATGCATAATTAAATTCTGCGCGGTCACTCGATGTGACCGTGCAGAATCATGGGGCCCGCCCGAAGAACCCTGGTTTCTACGGAGAAAGCCAACAAATCAGAAACCAATGTTCTTCGGGTGAGCCCCCTAGCGCGGAGTGATCCGCGCGGCGAATTTAGACCACAAAAAACCAGGGGCGGAACGCACGTTCCGCCCCTTTCGCACTCAAAAATTCCTCAAGCACTCTTTCAGAGGCACCGAGGCCCCCTTCCTAAAAAGTTCTTTTTCGGTTCCTTTTTCTTACAAGAAAAAGGAACATCCCCCCGTCCTCACGCGATCCTCGCCGCGAACTCGGCCCAGCCGCCTTCCAGCTCACCGGTAGAGCCTATGGTTTTGCTGACGCTGCCGCCGTCGTGGAGGATGGCGAGGTAGACGCTGCCGCCCACGTTGGCCCAGCCGTCGACCAGGGTTACGCCCTCCGGTTCCGCGCCCTCATTGACGCGGTACTGCACATCGGCGCGGAACACGTCCACGAAGCCGTCCTTGGTCAGCCCCGCGTATCTGCTGGCCCACTCCAGGGAATTGATCCGGTACTGTCCCGTATAGACCTCCCGGTCCTCCACCGGCCAGCCCTTCATAAAGTTCTCTATGACCGTCTGCATTTCCCTGTCCACGACATAGCCGTCCTTATCCAGAAACAGCACAGTCATACCATCCGCCTTCTGCCAGTCCGGATCATCCGGAATGATATAACTCTCCGCAAAAGGCTTCTCATCGCCCACGGTCAGCGACTTCGCCATGGCCACCAGCAGTTTGTCGTACTGCCCCCATTTTGCGTTTTGTGCGCTGCCCTCCACAACCTGGCTGCCCTCGCCAATTCCGTTATAAAACTGCAGCATCCGGCCATCTCCGGTAGCCGACAGGTTGACAAACTTTCCCATATAATCGCTTCCCGGCTCAAAGCGCACTTCCAGCTGCGCCCCGTCTCCCGACGAGAACCGCCCGCCGTTTTCTCCAACCTTCTCCGTGGACCATTCCTCCGGCACATAGATGCTCCACCCGTCGCCCTCGTAGACGACGCAAGGCACCTTCTTCCCATCCACCTGCAAGCTCACGCCCTTCTCAGGCTGCTTCTCAGGTGCCACCGGCTCCTGCTGCACAGTATCCGGCTCGTCCGGCACGATATCCTCCTGCTGATTCCAGGGCTGCGTGACCCCCAGCCCGATACCTGCCGCCGCAACCAGCACCGCGCCGGCGATGATCCCGGCCTTGGCGCCTCCGCTCAGATTCTTCAGCTTTTCCCACATATGTATATACCTCCTTTTTATCTTTCTCTCACGTACTGTATGTTCCAAATTTCCGCCCGTTTCTACTGATAAGACGGACCCATCCCGCAGAATGTTCCGTCCTCCCGGGCCGTCCGAGAGCCATCATAGCACAAAAATGCTTCAAAGTCGTTTCATGGAGCTTACGATTTGATAACAATTTTGCGATTACTTGTTACAAGTTTAACGAGTAAACATGCTTTTCCCTGCGGCTTGCTTTTCCCGGGAAAACATGGTATGATAGGAAAAAATCCGAATAAGCCGTGCAAATCTTGCTTTAGGAGGAAACATTTTATGATAAATCGTGCAGAGATCAAGGCGGAAGCCAAAGGGATTCTGCGCACCGCGCGTGTCAATCCCTATATTGTCACCTTGCTGGTGATCGTGATCAGCTTCGTACTCAACCGCCTGGTAGACCTGGCCCAGGGCGGATCACTGTTCTATTCCGTTGAGACATACATGGAGTATTACAGGATCTTACTCAGCGGAAACGAGCTGGCGCTGGAGCAGTTCATCTACTCCCTCCCGGAGAACACCGCCAATACATTCTTTTTCTCGATCCTGTCCTCTCTGATCATGCTGGTGCTCAACGGCGGCTACTATGTTTATTGTATCGGTATCCGCCGGGGCGCGGAGATGCCCTACTCCTCCCTGGCCGACGGTCTGGGCGTAGCGGGAAAGCTGATCTGGTGCTGGATCCAGATGTCTGTCAAGATCTTCCTGTGGTCGATGCTGTTCGTCATCCCCGGGATCATCGCCACCTACCGCTACCGCTTTGCCTATTATAACATCCTGACTGACGGTTCTCTCTCCGCCAGCGCCGCCATCCGGCTGAGCTGCCAGCAGACCCAGGGGATGAAGGGCCAGCTTTTCGTGCTGGATCTCAGCTTCATCGGCTGGTCCATCCTCTCCAGCCTGACCGCGGGACTTCTGAATATCTGGCTGACCCCCTATATGACCATGTGTGACCTGGCGTATTTTGAGGAGGCCCAGCGGAGACTAGGCCGCAGCACCTATGGCGGCGACCAGACGCCTCCCTCTGCCGGAGACCCCTGGGGAACATTATAACATTATAATGAAAAGGGCCGTTCCTTCCGGAGCGGCCCTTTTCCCCACTGGGCAGACTACTTCATCCACATCATTGCGTTTCGATTCTTTTCAGCAAAATAGCACACACCAGCACAGCTGCAACAAAGATAGCGAGCAAAGGCCAGAGGTTGTGCCCAGTAAAAGTATTTTCCACCATAAACGCATACCCCCAGGCAGCGGGGAACAGTTTTCCTGCAATTCCAAACACCTCAGGAAGTAAATCAGCCGGGAACATGATCCCGGACAGCATAATGGACGGCAGAAAAATCAGAATGGAAAACATAGATGTATTCGCCGTATCCTTCACCGCTAAACCGATAATGCTGGCAATTCCCAACGACACAGCAATTAAAATAACCAGTCCACAAAAATGCACCCCCGGATTCTTCGGGATTTTTGCACCAAAAGCAACCGGCGCGATCACATAAAGAATGGCACTCATAATAAGCAGGTGGACAAAAGCGGAAATATTTGTCAAAACCAGTCCCAGCGCCAAAGGTACGCCATTTGCCTGATAGGCGTTTTTGATATCGCTCCTGTAGATTTCCGCGAGTGAAGGCGGCAATCCAATCAGCGCTCCCATGGAAACCGCGAACACCGTCATAGACGGTATCAGCGTATCCACCGTTTCCGGCATAATGGACGTAAAGATCCCGCCCATGATTGCAAAAAATACCAGCGGTACGGCATAACAGGCAATCAACATCGTCCGGCTGCGCAAATCCAGCTTCCACTGTAGGACAGCGCCATATAAAAATCCGTTCATCAGTCATCCTCCCTTGCGATTTTTACAAAATGCTGCTCCAAAGACCCCCTATCTACCTGGATGTCTTGAATGACAATATCCTTTTTTTGATAATCCCGGAGTATCGCAATCAAACCGGCCCCTATGTTGTCCACTTCATGATCCTCCGTCCCCCGGCCTGTTTTGACACGAACATTATAATGCGTCCCTACTTTTTCTGTCAGTTCCACAACAGTCCCCGTAAACGCGATCAAACCGTCTTTGAGGATCGCAATGCTGTCGCAGAGGTTCTCCACCTCGGCCATATCATGGCTGGCCAAAATGATCGTTTTCCCCTTATTTTTCATGGTACGGATATATTCATGGAGAGAAATCCGCCCCTCCACATCAAGCCCCGCCGTTGGCTCGTCAAGAAATACGATATCGGGATCACTGAGCAGGGCCAGCGCCAGATGGAGCCGCCGTTTCTGCCCGGTCGACATTTCCTGATACTGCTTACCTGCCAAACCTTCTATACCCAGCGCCTCCAGCATGGAGGCATCCGCAGATACCCTGTTCCACTTCGCAAAAAGGCGGATGGCCTCTATTCCTTTGATATACGCAGGCAGAGAGGCGGACTGCAACTGAATCCCGATGCTGCCATCTACGGATACACTCCCGCCGTCATATTTCCGCAAGCCCTCAATACATTCAAGCGTGGTCGTCTTTCCTGCGCCATTTACACCCAACAAAGCAAAAATCTCCCCCTTGCGTACGCACAGGTCAACGCCCTTCAGCACCTCTTTTTTCCCATAGCTTTTCCGCAATCCTTTCACTTGTAGCGCGTCTGTCATGTTGCTTCCTCCTGGAATGGGTCTATCCCCAGATTTGAAAAGTAAGCGCCCAATGCCGGTTCAATAAAAATATTTGCTTCGTCTTGCTTTTGCTTCCACTCCTGGTTGAGTTCGTCGTTTTCTCCCATTTGCATGAGCTTAGGGAGCATGGCAGCATCCCCATCGGTAAACTCTAAAATCAAGTCCCAATACGCTTTTGCAAATTCTATTCCTCTCTGACTTTCCGCCAACACCCCATCCGCCTGCAGCCGAATCGCCTCGTCCTGGAGATGCAGAAATCTTTGCAGGAACGCCATACCGCTTTCCCTGTCAAACCGGCTGCGAATATGGTCCAGTGTTTCACTGTCAAAATGCTTGATAAGCCAATAAAAGTCATTCTTCATTTCCAAATTGACAATGATATCCGCGTATTTTTTGAAGTCTACCGCCTGCATTTCAAGCACTTCCGTTTTCAATGCCTCGATCTCCGACAGCGATTCTGTTAGATCCGCTATCTTTTTACGGATAACAGCGGCCTGCTCCGAAAGGATTTGCGCCACATCACCCGGAGCATCCAGCGGGATCAGCCGTTCCCTAATGTCGTTCAGAGAAAACCCCAAATGCTTCAAGGACAGTATCTGGTGCAGTTTGAGAATATCTTTATCCGTATAAAGCCTGCGGCCTCCCTCGCTCACCGCTGACGGCGAGAGCAATCCCTCTTTATCGTAGTGCTGTAAAGTCCGGACTGTCACATCCATCTTTTTTGCAACTTCGCCCACAGTCATATACCCCTGTGGGATAGCCCTATATTTTTCCACGTCCAAAATACCTCCTGCGGATAGTATAGCTCATGACGCTGCGTCACGAGCAAGACCTTTTTCGCATTATTCTTATTATCGGCAGCACTACGCATCCCGAAAGATACAGTTGAAAAAATCTCCCATCTATCGTACAATAAAGCCGAACATAAAAAGCAGACACACCGCGCCCCGGCGTCTCCGCCGCCGGGCTATGAAAGAAGGAGCATCTATGGAATTTCGCTTAAAGGACAATTTTCTCCTGGGGGCAGCCTCCGCCGCCACCCAGATCGAGGGCGGCGATCAGAATAACAACTGGTACGACTGGTATCGCCAGGGCTACATCAAGGACGACTCCGACCCCTCCATGGCTACGGACCATTACAACCGCTGGCAGGAGGACCTGGCCCTCATGAAAGAAATGGGCCTCCAGTGTTACCGTATGGGTATCGAGTGGAGCCGGGTAGAGCCGGCGGACGGCTTTTTTGACGAAAGAGCCATCGCCCACTACCGCCAGGAGATCCAGGCCCTCCACGACGCGGGCATTCCCGTCCTCCTGACCCTCCACCATTTCAGCAATCCCCTCTGGCTGGAGGAGCGGGGCGCATTTGCCCAGCGGGATAATATCACCTATTATCTCCGCTACGTCCGGAAGATGGTCGAGAGCCTGGGCGACCTGGTCAGCGAGTATATCACCGTCAACGAGCCCAACGTCTACGCCTTCAACAGCTACTTCCAGGGCATCTGGCCTCCTGGACACAAGAGCTTCCTGGAGATGGGCCGCGTCATGACCAACCTGGCCGCCGCCCATATCGAGGCATACGGCCTGATCCGCAAGACCCGCCTGCAAATGGGCTTCCAGGACACCAAAGTAGGCTTTGCCAACCATCT
This sequence comes from Oscillibacter sp., assembly GCA_014799915.1. Taxonomy (GTDB): domain Bacteria; phylum Bacillota; class Clostridia; order Oscillospirales; family Oscillospiraceae; genus Pelethomonas. The sequence goes on along the minus strand of JAAVHD010000035.1, from coordinate 4,992 downwards.
CCGGGCCTTCGCCCCCAAGGACGAGACCAACCCTGTCCACCGCTTCTGGGCCTCCCGGATCGAGCAGCTTTTCCAGGGTAGCCTGACCCGCGCTATGTGCATGGGCAAATCAGCCTTCCCCATTGGCAGCCATCCCTCCATCGTCCCCGGCCGCTACTGTGACTTCCACGGGGTCAACTACTATACCCGCTCCACCGTCAGCGGCCCCGCCGACGGCACGGCGGAGAACTGCGCCGCCAACGACCTTGGCTGGGAAATCTACCCCCAGGGCATCGTCCAGGTCTGCCAAAAACTCCACGACCTCCTCCCCCGCCCCATCTATATCACCGAAAACGGCACCTGCGACAATGCGGACCGCTTCCGCGCCCGCTATATCGCCGAACACCTGCAAGCCTTAAGCGAGAGCGACCTGCCCATCGAACGCTACTACCACTGGTGCTTCTGCGATAACTGGGAATGGGTGGAAGGCGCCTCCGCCCGCTTCGGCCTGGTCCACGTAGACTACGAGACCCAGAAGCGCACCGTCAAGCGCAGCGGCGAGTTCTACCAAAAGCTCATCGCTGCCCACGGCGTCAGCGAAGACCTGTATCAGGAATACTGCGACGTCTCCTACGCCCACAATACGGAGGCGGAAAACTGATGGANTGGTGGAANGACGCNATCATNTANCAGATCTACCCCCGNAGCTTNCAGGACTCCAACGGNGACGGCATCGGGGACATCCCCGGCATCATCAGCCGCCTGGACCACCTGCANGAGCTGGGNGTAGGCGCCATCTGGCTCAGCCCGGTGTATAAATCCCCCAACGCCGACAACGGCTACGANATCAGCGACTACCGCGAGATCAACCCCGAGTACGGCACCATGGAGGACATGGACCNCCTGATCGAGGAAGCCGGCAAGCGGGNCATCAAGATCATCATGGACCTGGTCATCAACCACACCTCCACAGCCCANTACTGGTTCCANAAGAGCCGNGACCGNACCAGCGAGTACGCGGATTANTACTATTGGGACCGCGGCGGCTCCGACGGNTCCCTNCCCAACAACTGGACGGGNTTNTTCGGCGAGGACTGCTGGGANTTCGACCCCGAGCGCTGCGAGTATTACCTCCACCTTTTCGCCAAGAGCCANGCGGACCTCAACTACCACAACCCCGCCGTNCTGGAGGAGGTCAAGGACATNCTCCGCTTCTGGCTGCGCAAGGGCGTAGCCGGTTTCCGCTGNGACGTCATCAACATCCTCTGGAANGACAGCCTNGCCAGCTCCAAAAAGNNNCTTGCCNTNACCGGCAGCGAGCACTACCTCACCCTGGAGGGCACCCACGAGATCCTNCGCCAGCTCCGNGAAGTCCTGGACGAATACAACGCCTTCACNGTCGGCGAAACGGTCTTNGTCACNCCCCAGCAGGCCCGNGACCTGTGCGCCCGNGACCGNAAAGAGCTGAACATGGTCTTCTCCTTCGAGCACATGGAGTGTGACCAATACTTCCTCAAATGGTTCAAGCGCAAATTCCGCCCCAAGGTTTTCTTTGACTGCCTGACCAAGTGGCAGAAAGAACTGGACTGGAACACGATCTACTTAGAGAACCACGACCAGCCCCGCTCCATCCCCCGCTTTGGCAGCGAAGCCTACTGGAAAGAGAGCGGCAAACTCCTGGCCACCCTGATCCTGACTCTGAAAGGCACCCCCTTCATCTACCAGGGCCAGGAAATAGGAATGACCAATTTTGATTTCACCCGTATGCGCCAGCTCAACGACGTAGAGAGCAAAAATGTAGAGAAAGTCCTCCGCCGTTTCCACATTCCCCAGAAACTCCGCTGGAAGATCATCTCCCGCACCAGCCGGGACAATGCCCGCACGCCTTTCCAGTGGACCGCCGGAGACGGCGCCGGCTTCACCACCACCCGCCCCTGGCTGGGCATCAATCATAACCATGATATGATTAATCTTGCCTCCCAGGAGGAGGACCCCGACTCCATCTGGAGCTACTATAAAAATCTTTCCCGGCTCCGCCGGGACCGTGAAGTTCTCCGCCGGGGTGATTTCATCCCCCTGGAAGCAGGCAGTCAGGTCTTCGCCTACCAGCGGGTCTTAAAGGGGATTCATGAGGAGAGGTTGACCATAGCATTAAATTTCAGCGACAAACCTGTTCAGGTTTCCCACCGGGGAGAAGTTATTTGCTCCAACTATAATCGGGATACTTTTGACGGCAGTCTGGGCCCCTGGGAGGCAGTTATTCTACAATAAGTCCTCCGTTACCGCCGCTGCGCGGCGGCAGGGCAGTTGGTTCTCCACCCAGCCCGGGACCTACGCGGCCCCGGACTCCGCGCCTTCTTTTCCCGCGCGGGAAAAGAAGGCAAAAGCGCGCCAAAACCTACGGTTCTGGACTCCCTTAGACGGGGCGGCACGTTCGTGCCGCTTCCCTATACGGGGGAATTTCCTCAGATTGGGTGCAAGTGGGGGGGGGGGGAATCCAGCCACTGAGTCAAAGGCCGTAATCTTTAGCTTGGTGGTCGAACGACTCCGGCTGACGCCCTGTTAATGATGACTGCCTCCCAGTCACGCACCGCCGGGAGCTCCCAGGAGCAATACGGTAGGAACCAATTCAACATCCTGAAATAGACGCTAGGCAGCCGAAACCACACCAGCACCCCGGTAGACCGGACGGACTACAGGATCAGCGCAAAAACAATCTCCCCCGTAATTCAGGAAGGTTCTTAGGAAACGTAGTTTCCTAAGCGCGTTTTTGCCTACTTTTGGCGCGGGCCAAAAGTAGGCGCGGAGTCCGGGGCNGCGTANGNCCCGGGCNNNAGTGCAGANNNAANTGCGGTCGCGGCCCACAGGGCCGCAGATCAAACCAAGTGCCGCCGCCCAGCGGCGGCAGAAGAGAGGAATCTATGACAAAGCTGGACAAAAGAAATAAGTATTGTTTTGGTCTAGGCACCATCGGCAGAGACATGTTCTACTCCATGGAGAGCATGTATCTCCTATTCTTCCTGACCGAAATAAAAAACCTCGACGACCAGATGCTGGCCATGGTGGGCGGTGTGCTCACCGCGCTGCGCATCTTTGACGCTTTCAACGACCCCATCACCGGCGTCATTATCGACAACACCCACACCCGCTGGGGAAAATTCAAACCCTGGATGCTGATCGGCGCTCTGGTCAGCTCCGTCTGTATGCTCCTGATGTTCGCCGACCTGCCCCTGACCGGCGGCGCCTACGTGGCCATCTTTGCAATCAGCTATATCCTCTGGGATATCTTCTACGGCGTAAACGACATTGCCTATTGGACCCAGCTTCCCGCGCTGAGCGTAGACCAGCGCCAGCGGGAAAGCATGGGCTCTTTCGCCCGCATCTGCGCCAATGTAGGACTCTACGCCGTCGTCGTGGGCATCCTCCCCGTCACCGGAGCCCTGACCAACGCCTTCGGCGGCAACGGCCAGAAAGCCTGGTTTGTCCTGGCGGTAGTGGTCTCCGCCATTATGATCGGCTTCCAGCTGATCACCGTCTTTGGCGTCAAGGAGACCCGTACCTTCAAGGATGAGGAGAACACCTCCCTGCGCGATATGGTCAAGGTCCTTTTCGGCAACGACCAGCTGATGTGGACCACGGTCAGCATGGCGCTCTTTATGGTAGGCTACTGCACCACCACCAGCTTCGGCACCTATTATTTCAAATACGCCTACGGCGATGAAAACATGTACTCCGTCTTCGCCGGCGTGCTGGGCGTCAGCCAGCTGGCCGCCCTGGTAGTCTTCCCGAAAATCTCCGCCAGAATCAGCCGCCGGAAGCTCTACTCCGTGGCAACCGCTCTGGTGATAGCCGGATACGTGGTCTTCTTCTTCACGCCAATGAACATGATCCCCATCGCAGTAGCGGGCGTCCTGCTTTTCATCGGCCAAGCTTTCATCCAGACCCTGATGCTCATGTTCCTGGCGGACACCGTGGAGTACGGCCAGTGGAAGCTGGGCAAGCGCAACGACTCCATCACCTTCTCCATCCAGCCCCTGATCAATAAGCTGGGAGCCGCCGTGGCCACCGGCGTGGTCACGCTGACCCTGATCGTCTCCGGCATCAACAGCGCCGAATCCGCCGCCGACGTCACTGCCCAGGGTCTGCTCACCATGAAGGTCGCCATGATGGCCCTGCCCCTGCTGGCCATTGTCGTGGGCTATATCGTCTACCTGAAAAAGTACCGCATCGACGAGGAGATGTACCAGGACATCATCGGCCACCTGAAAGAGCGGGGGGACATCAAGTGACCACGCCCCCCTATGAATTAGTGCGCTCCCGCCGGAAAACCCTGGCCCTGGAGGTCGCCCGCGATGGCCGCGTAATAGTCCGCGCCCCCCTCCGCCTCTCCCAGAAGCGCATCGACGATTTCGTCTCCCAGCACGCCGCCTGGATCGCGGAGCACCAGGCCATCCAGCAGAAGCGCCGCGAGAACCACCCGGAACCCACCCCCGAGGAACAGGCAGAATTCATCCGCCAGGCCAAAGAGATCCTCCCCCAAAAGACGGCCCACTACAGCCGGCTCATGAACCTCTACCCCACCGGCATCACCATCACCGGCGCGCAGAAGCGCTTCGGCAGCTGCAGCGGAAAAAACCGCATCTGCTTTTCCTGGCGTCTGATGCAGTACCCGGAAGCGGCTATTGACTACGTGGTTGTCCACGAGCTGGCCCACATCCGCCACAAGGACCACAGCAAGGCTTTTTACGCCTGCGTAGCGGAAGTCCTTCCGGACTGGAAGGAGCGCCGGAAACTCTTAAAGGAATAACCTGGAACAGCCCCGGATGCCCGGGGCTCAGACTGTCAAAAAAGCCCTCCGCAGGAGTTTCGCCGCCGCAGCGGCGAAATAACATCAAATCGTTTTTCCCGCGGCGTGCACGTGGGAAAAACACTTTGCGCGGAGTGAGCGTCGAATTGTGCGCCTTGGGCGCACAACCGAGGCGCAGAGCGCAGCGAAACCTATTCAAAAAAGAT
>JAAVHD010000034.1 GCA_014799915.1 Oscillibacter sp. | reverse complement strand
TGACGGTCTATCTGAAATCAGCGGATGATATGGATGCGTTTATTCAGGAAACGCGGGAAAAGCTCACCATTGAAAACGTATTCGGTTCGGCATCCAGTTATGGCGGAGTGCTGGGTGACGGGGGGAATATTTACTCAGATGAAACGGTAGTCCGGGAGCGGTACAACCGGTTTGCCGCAGGAGACTGCTTCTACACCTTGTATTTGAATAACGAGTGGTATGACATGGTGGCCGTTCCGATGGAATCAGTGCGGAATTTGCTGGGGATCTTCCTGGCAGTGGTTCTGGTAGGTAGTGCGGTGGTGCTGGCGCTGGTGGTACTTCTATCCCTGCGGGGACGCCAGCAGGAGTTCGGCATTCTGCTGGCAATGGGCGAGTCGAAACGGAAGGTGGTTGGACAGATATTTGTGGAGGTGTTCACGCCGCTGTTAGTGGCAGCGATCCTGGGAGCGATCCTGGGGGCACGGGTGGTGGTTCCGCTGGCGGAGGATTACTCCAGCGGGCTGCTCTCCGTTCAGGCGCGGGAGGAGCAGACCGACCTGCGTGCCGGTATTGAGGACAGCGATTTCTGGTATGTATCTGATGGGGGGCCCAAATATATCGAACAAGAATTTCGCAACCACAGTTTTCGTACCATTGCCGTGGTCAATTCCGTGCCGTATGAGGCCGGGCCAGGGGTCTACGGGGCCTACTTCACGCTGGATTTTGGTATGGTGTTGCTGATCCTGCTCATACAAATGCTTTCCGTCCTGCGGGTGAAGCCCGCCAGAATTTTAACGGGGAGGGAGTAGCAGATGGGATTTATCAAGCGCGCTTTTTACAGCATGAAGTACCGGGAGGGACAGAACATCGCCCTGACCATTGCCTACACCCTGCTTTTCGCCCTGACGTTAGGAATTCTGCTGGTGTATCTGTCCATGAGTGCCCAGGTAGACCTCCTGCAAAAATCTCTTGGCTGTGCGGTGACACTTCGGTCCAACGTCTGGGACATTTCCATGCCGGGTTCGCTCAAGTACTATAGCATCCGAGAGGATGACGCCCAGGCATTTCTTGACAGCCCTTATGTGGAATCCTACAACAAAGTGGGGTTTATTGGGTCTGTCGCTTATGAGGGCGGTCTGATTCCGTATATACGAGACACCAACCGGAGCTTGTATGAGCTTCAAATGTCGGACGGTCTATATACTGGATATGCGGGCGACTGCCTTATGATCCCTGTGACCCAGTCCGAGAAATTTGAAGCGTTTACCGCTTATGGCTTTTCATTGATAGAGGGACGGCACTTCACAGCGGAGGATACAGATGCCGTTATCATTTCCAAAAAGCTGGCGGAGGTCAACGGCCTCAAAATTGGAGATCAGATGTCCTTTGCCAGCGGCTACTTCGCACAAAGTTATTACGAGTCAAAGGACGATATTCAGCATGTCACCCTGACCATCTGCGGGCTGATGGATGTGCCCAGTGCGCAGGAGATGGGATACGAAGTGACGGTAGCTGATTCAGATCCATACAATGTGGTCATTTCCTCCTATGAAGCGACCAAGGTGCTGTCAAACATGTATAAACCCGAAATATATCTCCAGGATATGACGGTCTATCTGAAATCAGCGGATGATATGGATGCGTTTATTCAGGAAACGCGGGAAAAGCTCACCATTGAAAACGTGTTCGGCTCGGCATCCAGCTATGGCGGCGTGACGGGCGACGGGGGGAATATTTACTCAGATGAGGCTGAGGTGCGGGAGCGGTACGACCGATTTGCCGCAGGAGATTGCTTCTACACCTTGTATTTGAATAACGAGTGGTATGACATGGTGGCAGTTCCAATGGAATCAGTACGGAATTTGATGGGGATCTTCTTGGCGGTGGCGCTGGTGGGCAGCGCAGTGGTGCTGGCGCTGGTGGTAGTCCTCTCCCTGCGGGGACGCCAACGGGAGTTCGGCATCCTGCTGGCCATGGGCGAGTCAAAACAGAAGGTGATAGGACAAATTTTTGTGGAGGTATTCACGCCGCTGCTGGTGGCAGCAATTCTGGGAGCAATTCTGGGGACACAAGTGGTGGTTCCACTGGCAGAGGATTACTCCAGCGGCCTGCTCTCCGTTCAGGCACGGGAGGAGCAGACCGACCTGCGTGCTGGTATTGGGGGCAGCAATTTTTGGTATGTAGCTAATGGTGGACCCAAATTTATCGTACAAGAGTTCCGAAACCACAGTTTCCGTACCATCGCTGTGTCCAATTCCGTGCCGTATAAGGCGGGACCGGAGGTCTATGGGGCCTACTTTACGCTGGATTTCGGTATGGTGGTACTGATCTTACTCATTCAGATGCTGTCTATTTTACGGGTGAAGCCCGCGAGAATTTTAACAGGGAGGGAGTAGAGAATGGGATTTGTCAAGCGTGCGTTCTACAGCATGAAGTACCGCAAGGGGCAGAACATCATCCTGATCATCGCCTATACCTTGCTTTTTGCGCTGACATTGGGAATTCTTTTGGTATATCTCTCGATGAGCGCCCAGGTAGACCTTCTGCAAAAGTCCCTTGGCTGCGCGGTGACGCTTCGGAGTAACGTCTGGGATATTTCCCTGCCGGGGGACCTCAAGTATTGCAGTGTCCGCGAGGAGGACGCCCAGGCATTTCTTGACAGCCCCTATGTGGAGTCCTATAACAAACTGGGCTATATTGGAGAGGTCGCTTTTGAGGGAAATCTGCTTCCGTATGTGCGGGACTCCAACCGGAGCTTATATGAATATCAGACACAGGATGGTTATGCGTCTGGGTACCTGGGCGACTGTCTTATGATCCCTGTGACTCAGTCCGAGAGGTTTGAGGCGTTTACTGCGTTTGGCTTTGCTCTGGCTGAGGGACGGCACTTCACAGCGGAGGACACAGATGCCGTCATCATATCCAAAAAGCTGGCAGAGCGTAACGGTCTCAAAATTGGAGACCAAATGTCATTTGCCAGCAGTTACCTTTCACAAAGCCTATTTTACGAATCAGAGGACGATATTCAGCATGTCACCCTGACCATCTGCGGCCTGATGGATGTACCCAATGCGCAGGAGATGGGATACGATGTGTCGTTTGTTTTTTCAGACCCATACAATGTGGTCATTTCCTCCTATGAGGCGACCAAAGTGCTGTCAAACATGTATCATCCTGAGGTATGTCTTCAGGATTTGACGGTTTATCTGAAGTCGGCAAATGATATGGACGCGTTTATCCGGGAGATGCAGGAAAAGCTCACCATTGAAGACGTGGCCGGTTCGGCATCCAGTTATGGCGGCATGCTGGGTGACGGGGGGGATATTTTCTCAGATGACACGGTGGTCCAGGAGCGGTACGACCGGTTTGCCGGGGGAGACTGCTTCTACACCTTGTATTTGGATAACGAGTGGTATGACGTGGTGGCAGTTCCGATGGAATCGGTACGGAATTTGCTGGGAATCTTCCTGACTGTGGTGCTGGCGCTGGTGGTGGTGCTCTCCCTGCGGGGACGCCAGCAGGAGTTCGGCATCCTGCTGGCAATGGGCGAATCGAAGCGGAAGGTGATCGGACAGATTTTTGTGGAAGTGTTCGCACCGCTGCTGGTAGCAGCAGTCCTGGGAGTGATTCTTGGAACGCAGGTGGTGGTTCCGATGGCAGAGGATTACTCCAGCGGTCTGCTCTCTGTTCAGTCCCGGGAGGAACAGACGGATTTGCGTGCCGGTATTGATGACAGCGATTTCTGGTTTGTATATGATGGATGGAGATCTGTCCAGGACGCGTTCCGGCATCACAGTTACCGTACCATTGCTGTGGTAAATTCCGTGCCGTATGAGGCGGGGCCGGAGGTCTATGGGGCGTACTTTGGGTTGGATTTCGGAATGGTTCTGTTGATCTTGCTCATACAAATGCTGTCCGTTTTACGTGTGAAACCCGCAAAAATATTAACAGGGAGGGAGTAGAACCAATGAATTTTATCAAACGCGCATGGTACAGCCTGCTGCACCGCAAAAAGAACACCCTGCTGACAATGCTGATGTTCTTTGTCCTGGGCACGCTGGTGCTGTCGGGCCTGTGCATCCAGAACGCCAGCCAGCAGTCCGTTCAGCAGATCCAGCAGGACGTGGGTGCGGAGATCGTGATTTCCAACGCGGTGTCCGAGACCGGAACCTATGGCATCAATGGACTGACCCTGAGCACGGTGGAGATCGCCTCCGGCCTCACGGGCATTACCAGCGTAGAATACTCTTCGCTGATAGAAGCCATACCGGATGACTTCGAGGTGATCTGGAGCGAGGAACAGAAGGAGCGCTATGGCGGATTTGGCAGCATTCTGGTCGCCGGAGAGGGAAACACGGTGGCGGCGGAGGCTTTTGCCGAGGGAACCTCCACCTTATCCGCCGGACGGCATATCACTAAAACGGACAAGNGNGCGGCCCTGATCCACGCCACCCTGGCGGAGCACAACGGCCTGGACATTGGCGATACCATCACGATCCGTTCTCCGCTTGTGGAAGATGTGGTGGAAGTCAGTATCGTGGGCATCTTCACCACGGAGGATGCCGCCGATTTTGACACCAAACCGCCCTATCAGCAGCCGGAGAATAAAGTCTACATAAGCATCAACGAATGCTTCACCCTGCTGGGCGGGGAAATGGTCTACCAGGGCGTGCTCACGCTGGAAAATCCCACCAAAGCGGATGAGTACGTGGAGCGCATCAAAGTTTTTTTCAAGCCCATTGAGGAAGACGCGGTCTGTTTCATTCGGGATACGGAGTACCGGTCGCTGGCGGGGCCCCTGAGCAGCGTACAGGGCGCAGCGGCGGTCATGGTCATTGCGGTGCTGATTTTGGGCGCGGTGATCCTGGTGCTGGTGACAATCCTGTCCATGCACGCCAGGGAGTTTGAAATGGGCATTCTGCTGTCCATGGGCGAGCGGAGATGGAAGATCATTTTGCAGCTGTTTATAGAGCTGCTTGTACCGATCCTGCTGGCGGTGACGCTGTCCATCCTGCCGGTGCGGGCGCTGCTCCCATCATTGGGCAGCGCGGTGGGCCTGCGGGAGGCGGCCTACATGCAGGCGGATCAGGTGACGTCGCTCTACGGTGTGTCGATGCTGCTGGCGGCAGTGTCCACGGTGATATCGGCGGGTAAGGTGCTGCGTTGTCAGCCGAAGAAGATTATGACGGCAGTCAGATAAAAAGGAGAAGAATGATGGAAACCATTTTAGAATTAAAGGACATTTCGTATTCCTATGTGACCCCGGTGGAGACAGTCACCATTCTGGAGAACGCCAACGCCACCTTTGAGGCGGGGAAGCTGTATGCCATCGTAGGCCCCTCCGGCTCCGGCAAGACCACGACCCTGACCCTGGCGGGCGCTCTGGAATCTCCAGGGAGCGGGGAGGTTTTGTACAAGGGCAGGAACATCCGGGAGATCGGCTACAGCGAATACCGGAACAGGAACGTGGGATTTGTATTCCAGGCGTACAATCTGCTGACCTATCTCACGCCGTTCCAGAACCTGATGACAGCCATGGAGATCACGAAGAACAATATTCCCAACAAAAAGGCCCGGGCAGAGGAGCTGCTCTCCCGCATGGGTATCACCAAGGAGCAGATGCACCGCAACGTCAACCGCCTCTCCGGCGGCGAACAGCAGCGGGTGGCCATCGCTCGTGCGCTCTCCACTCAGTCCGACCTGATCCTGGCCGACGAGCCTACCGGCAACCTGGACGAGGATACGGCGGCTGGGATCATGGAGATATTCCAGGAACTGGCCGGGGAGGGCAAGTGCGTTATTGCGGTCACCCACTCTGTAGATTTCTCTGAGAAAGCGGACGTGGTGTACCGGCTGGAGAAGCATCAGCTGGTGCGGGTTTAGGGGAGTCTGGAACCCGATATTGGGCATCTTATAGAAGGGAGCACAAACAGGGGCAAACTGTTTGTGCTCCTTTTTATGGCAAGAGTTGACCTACATGCTCTGGTGGGACGCTGGCGGCCTTGTGCTGGACCGCAAAAATGGCGTTCTCAATGGTCATGGAGACGGGAGGATCAATCCCGGAAGGTTGGCGACCCGTGCGCAGGTAGCGCAGATGCTGAAGAATTTCTTAGAACAATAGTGATTCCACAAAAAGCGGGGGTGCCCCGCTTTCACTATACATTACTTGTCGAAAAATATCGAACGTTGCCTTATTCCACGCCGCCAAGAAACGGGTACGGCTCATCTTCGCGCTGGAGAAGTCAGGCCAGCCATATTGTCCTACAGTCAAATTATATCTCTCTGCCTATTTGAGGGCCTGTTGTCCCTCTGCTTTGCTATTCCCTTTTTGAACCAGCTAACTTCTTACCACCGTCCTTCATTTGCGGGTTGACTTTTAAGTTGATCTCACGTTTATAAAAAGAAAGGGCCAACCATGAGACAGAACCTCCTGATTTTTTCCTCGCACATGGCGCATGCAGAGGAGATATACGCAACGCTGAATAAGTATGACATCTCTGTATCAATCGTTTTTGATGCACAAGAGGCTGTGGCTTTTTTGATTGCAAATCCTCCAGATTTTTTCTGGCTGGATGTCGATATAGAGGCCGCTCAAATATTTTTGACGGAAATAAGCAACAGGACCCTGCGCCCGCCCCCATACATCATATTGACCTCTTCCTTTAGCAATAGCGAGATCCGTGCCGTCCTGCTTGACCTGGGTGCGGATACCTGCATTGAGACTCCCGTCAATCTGAGCGAGATACTCGCAGTTCTGAATGCGGTGCTGCGCAGAGAAGAACGGTTGAACAGAACACTCGCAGGAGACCTACCTCCCTGCATAACACATAAAAGGCTTTTTATAAATCCATGGACGCATGAAGTGAAGATGTGTGAACAGTTAATTGTATTGACGCATACGGAATACAAGATCCTGTATATGCTGGCCAGTAATCCGGGCACCACCTTCAGTAGACAACAGATCTATTCAAGCATATGGAAAGAGGCAGGGGATATCGGAACGTCAATCGTCACAGACCATATCTCATCTCTGCGCCGGAAACTTGGCCTTCTCCCTCAGAATGAGGATTATATCAAAACTGTTTACAAGGTGGGTTATCGCTTTGCGGAACCCGAATGACTCATCGCGTGTCCAACTGGAAAAAGGGAATATTTTGCTGTTTCGCGCGAAAAAAGTCGAACCAAGTCGGAAAAATCCAGAAAAAATCCAGAACTTTTTCATAATTTGTTCTTATTTCTTCCATAAAGTTATGGCCGCTGAAATCGTCGTACTTTGCCTGTAGTGCAAGCTGGAGCGGCCACCGTGCCTTTCCCTGCAATCCATATTATTGTAGAGGAGTGCGCAAAATGATTCGAGAAATAATCCGCAAAAACACCGGACAACTGCGGCAGGAAAGGCATCCTATTTCATATTATAGTAACCACGGTTGAAAACAAGTAAAAGAGCTGGTAAAATGTAGACATGAGTTATTCGAAAAAATATCGGGAACGGACAATAGAATACCGACAGGCCGGGCACACACTGGAAGAA
>JAAVHD010000033.1 GCA_014799915.1 Oscillibacter sp. | reverse complement strand
AGCGGTTTCGCCTGCGGTGGTTCTATTTTAGGATGTTGAATTGGTCCCTACCGTATTACACGCGGGGAGCTCCCGGCGGTGCGTAACTGGGAGGCAGTCATCATTAACAGGGCGTCAGCCGAACCCTTTCAAGCGCCAAGCTAAAGATTACGGATTCCGACTCAGTGGCTGGATTTCCCGAATCTGCACCCAATCTGAGGAAATTCCCCCGTATAGGGAAGCGGCACGCACGTGCCGCCCCGTCAAGGGATTCTTAAACCGTAGGTTTAAGCGCGTTTTTGCTTACTTTTGTCGCGCGACAAAAGTAAGCCCGGGGTCCGGGGGCGGGCAGCTCCCGGGCTAACGGAAGAAACAAGCGGCCGCGGCCCGCAGGGCCGCAGATTAAAAGTAAGCGCCGCCGCGCAGCGGCGGCGATGAAACGAGGTGGAGAATCATAAAAGTAATCTTTACCTGCGGTGGCACAGCGGGCCACGTAAACCCCGCGTTAGCCCTGGCGGGGCTGATAAAAGAGCGGAACCCCGAAAGTGAAATCTTATTTGTGGGCGCCCACCGGGGCATCGAAAAAGATCTGATCGAAAAAGCAGGCTGGCCCTTTCGGGCCATCGAAGTCTCCAGCTTCCACCGGTCGCTGACGCCAAAAGAAATTAAGCATAATTTCATCTCTCTGCGGAACTTTTTCCGCTCCCCTGGGGAAGCGAAAAAACTGCTGAAGGAGTTTCCCGCCGACCTGGTGGTGGGCACCGGGGGCTACGCCAGCTACCCTATGATCCAAGCCGCCTCCAAACTTGGCATCCCCACCGCCATCCATGAATCCAACGCCATTCCGGGCCTGACTACCCGGCTGCTGGAAAACCACGCGGACCTTATCATGGTGGGCTTTGAGGAATGCCGGAAAAATTACAAGCATCCTGACAAGGTCCTGGTCACCGGCACCCCGGTGCGGGGAGATTTCTTCCGGCTGACCAAAAAGCAGGCCAAGCAAAAGCTGGGCATGGACGACGGCAGGCCCTTGATCGTCTCCTTCTGGGGCAGTCTGGGCGCCACGGAAATGAACCGGGAAATGGCTGAATTCCTGGCGTTGGAAGCCAAGAACGGTTTGCCTTTCCACCATGTTCACGGGGCTGGGGCGGTTGGCTGCAAGCATATGGGCGAATACCTGGCAGAAGCGAAAATAGACCTGAGCAAAACCCCGGAGCTGGAGGTACGGGAGTACATCCAGGATATGGGCGTGATGATGCGGGCGGCGGACCTGGTGCTCTGCCGGGCCGGGGCCAGCACCATCAGTGAGCTGACCGCCCTGGGTATGCCCGCCGTGATCATTCCCTCCCCCAACGTGGTCAACAACCACCAGGAGCACAATGCCCAGGTTCTCGCCAGCGCCGGGGGCGCGGTGATGATTCTGGAAAAGGACAGCAGCGGGCAGAAGCTCTATGACACCGCCTGCGGCATTCTCCACGATACGGCCAGGCGCAAAGAAATGAGCGCCGCCATGTCCTCTCTGGGGACCATCGACGCATCGGAAAAGATCCTGGACGCCGTCATGGCCCTGGTCCGTTCCAGTAAAAAGTAGCAGTTTCCTCCCTCCTGCATACCATGGATTAGTTTGACAGAGTTGAAAATCCATGGGCGGAGGGATCATATGAGCCATATTGTCATACAGGGGGGCCGGCGGCTGGAGGGCGCGCTGACGGTCCAGGGGGCCAAAAACAGCGTTCTTCCCATTCTGGCCGCCACCATTCTGCACCCGGGGCGCTCGGTACTGCTGGGCTGTCCCCATCTCAGCGACGTGGAGGCCAGCATCCGCATCCTCCGCCATCTGGGCTGCAAGGCGGACTGGGANGGCGGGGAGCTGGTGGTGGANGCGTCCACNCTGGANCGNTGGGACGTGCCCGACCACCTGATGCGGGAGATGCGCTCCTCGGTGGTATTNCTGGGGGCCATTCTGGCCCGGATGGGTTGGGCGGAGCTGAGCCACCCCGGCGGCTGNGAGCTGGGCCCCAGGCCNATNGACCTGCANCTNGCGGCCCTGCGGCAGCTGGGCGCNCAGCTGCGGGAGGAGAGCGGGTGTCTCCGGTGTACGGCCCAGCACATGGCGGGGCGGGANGTCGTCCTGAGCCTGCCCAGCGTGGGGGCCACGGAGAACGCCATGCTGGCCGCCTGCGGCGCGGAGGGCGAGACCATCCTGGTCAACGCCGCCCGGGANCCGGAGATCGTGGATCTCCAGGAGTTNCTCTGCGGCATGGGCTGTCATGTCCGCGGCGCGGGCAGCTCCACCATCTGNATNCAGGGCCGTCAGGCCACCCACGACGTGACCCACACCNTCATGCCAGACCGCATTGTGGCGGCTACATACCTCGCCGCNGTGGCNGCGGCGGGCGGCGAGGTGGAGCTGCGCCGGGTCAGTCCCGGNCANCTCTCCACCGTCACCTCCGCCCTNCACGCCGCNGGATGNCAGATATCCGGCGGGGAGGGNCAGGTGGCGCTCCGCTCGGAGGGCCGCCTCCACTCCATCGGGGCTGTCCGCACGGCCCCCTANCCCGGCTTTCCCACCGACGCNCAGGCGATCCTGATGGCNGCGCTNCTCCGCGCCCGGGGCGCNACGGTCTTCGTAGAGAATATATTCGAGAANCGNTACCGGCATGTGGACGAATTGTGCCGCATGGGGGCGAACATCAGCGTNGCCGACCGGGTAGCGGTGGTCACCGGGGTGCCCGCGCTCTGCGGNGCGCAGGTANGATGCACCGATCTGAGGGGCGGNGCNGCCCTTCTGGTGGCCGGCCTTGCCGCNCAGGGGGAGACAGAGATTGGNGATNTTTTTCNCATTGAGCGGGGATATGAGNACCCCGTAAGGGACCTCCGCGCCCTGGGNGCGGAGATACGGCTGGAGTAANNGCCAANNGCNNTTACCGGCTTTGANGGGCAGTGNTCTTTGCCGTCCACAATTAAAATTTTCGNGGCNGCTTGATGTAGCCGTGAAATCCAGGACNGCAGAGGCCACTGCGGCAACGCAGAAGATAAAAGGCGCGGGGGCNAAGCCCCCGCAGTTGTAAAAGGAAGTGTCTTCCATGCCGAAGAAAAAGAAAAAAAGACGCCGCCGCGGCGGATTGGGCCGCCTGCTGCGGCCCCTGTCCGTTCTTCTCGCGGCTGTCGCCGTGGTCACGGCGCTCACCNTGTTCTTCAAAGTTGAGAATATCGTGGTTACCGGGGCGGGCCGCTACACGGCGGAGGAGATCATCGCCGCTTCCGGCGTGGAGATNGGAGACAACCTGATCCTTCTGGACCGCTATCACATCGCCCANAGGATNTATACCACGCTCCCCTACATCACCGACGTGCGCCCCAAGCAGGAGTTCCCCAACACCCTGAANATTGAGGTCACNGAGACCAGNACGGTGGCCGCCATCCAGGGCGCNGGCGGCTACTGGCTCGTCAACACCGGCGGAAAGCTNCTGGAGGCCGTGGATGCNCCNACCGCTTCCGACTANCTGCAAATCACCGGCGTTNCNGCTGTGGANCCCNCCGTCAGNGCCGCCCTNGCGCTCCCGGAGGAGAGNCCNATCACCGCGNCGCGGCTGCTGGANCTGCTGACCGCGCTGGATGANCNCGGGGTGCTCAACCGGGCNGACAGCATAGACTGCTCCGACNCCAGGACGCTGGTGCTCNACTACGACGGGCGNTTCCGGGTGGAGATGTTCTACAGCGCGGATTTTGACNTGAAGGTCAANTGTCTCATNAGCGCGCTGGANAANCTGGAGCCCAATGAGCGGGGCACGCTNCGNATGAATATGCAGGACGACTACGAGGTCCGGCTGATCCCCTCCNGNGAATGANNCNNCNCAGACCGGCTTCGGCGGAAATTTTCAAAAAAGTCTGCCCTTCGCTATTGACCTGTCTTGGAAAAGGCGATATAATAATCTAAATTGTTACACTATATCTGTGGGGCAATTCCCCGGCTGACATACAAATGATACCATTTCTGGTAGGAGGAATTCCATTATGGCAATCGAACTGGCAAGCGCATCCGATAATATTGTAAAGATCAAGGTGATCGGCGCAGGCGGCTGTGGAAACAACGTGGTTAACCGTATGATCAATACCGGGGTCACCGGCGTGGATTTTGTGGCCATCAATACGGACAAGCAGGTCCTCAACGAGTCCGTGGCCCCCTATAAAATTCAGATCGGCGAGAAGCTGACCAACGGGCAGGGCGCNGGCGGCAAGCCCGAGGTGGGCCGCAAGTCCGCCGAGGAGAGCCGCAGTCAGATCTCCAAGGCCCTGGAAAATACCGACATGGTATTCATCACCGCCGGTATGGGCGGCGGCACCGGCACCGGCGCGGCTCCCATCGTTGCCGAGATTGCCCGGGAGATGGGCGTGCTCACCGTGGGCGTGGTGACCAAGCCCTTCTGGTTCGAGGGCCGCCACCGGATGCAGCAGGCCGAGGCCGGTATCGAGGAGCTCCAGGGCAAGGTGGACTCCCTGGTTGTCATCCCCAACGACCGCATCAAGCACGTCACCGACCAGAAGATCACCTTTGCCAACGGCTTCCAGATTTCCGACGACGTGCTGCGCCAGGCGCTGATTTCCATCACCGACCTGATCGGCAAGGCGGGCTTCATCAATCTGGACTTTGCCGACGTGACCGCCATCATGAAGGACGCGGGTCTGGCCCACATGGGCGTGGGCACCGCCGCCGGTAAGGACAAGGCCGAGGAGGCCGCCCGGCAGGCCATCTCCAGCCCCCTGCTGGAGACTTCCATCAACGGGGCCAAGGGCGTGCTGGTCAGCATTACCGGCTCCATGGATATCAGTATGGACGACGTGGAGGCCGCCGCCGCCATGGTGCAGGAGGCCGTCCACCCCGACGCCAACACCATCTTCGGCGCTTCCTTCGACGAGAATATGGAGGACGAGCTGCGGGTGACCATCATCGCCACCGGCTTCGACGAGAAGAAGGGGGCCAATGTGGTATCCGTGTCCGGCGGCGGCGAGAGCTCCTCCAAGGAGAAGTTCAACAACCTGCTCCTTCAGCCTCAGACCGAGGAGGAGAAGAAGGGCAGCGAGAAGGACCCCTTTGAGGATATTCTGCGTATTTTCGACCGATAATACTTTTTCTTGTAAGAAAAAGTATCAAAAAGAACTTTTAGTATCGCTCTTTGATCTGTCGCAATTCCAGGATTTCCGCCCGGTAACGACAAGGGATCGTATTCGAGAGCACTTTTATCCCGCTCTACATAGAAAAATTGGAAATCTCTGCCAGAGGGCGCAGGCTTTTGCCTGCGCCCTCTGTTTTTTTGTGCGGAAAACGGGCGCTGCCGGGCTTTTCCATGACAAAGCCGCCGCATTTTAGAAATCGTGTCAAAGAGTATTCTGACCAAAGCCACATAAATTATCATCGCTGCCGCAATGCGCGGCGGCAACTTTTTGAAAAGGGCCTTTTCAAGAGATATATTTTAAGAAAAAGGGGTGGTGAAATGGATGGCTGGACAGAGGAGACAGATCGCCGCTTTTTTCCTTAGCGGCCTGCTCTGCGCCTCCCTGCTGGGACAGTCCGCCTGGGCGGCCGCGCTGGAAGCGGACGAGCTGGTGCCGGTGGGACACACCATCGGCATCAAGCTGTTTGCCGAGGGCGTGGTGGTCATCGGCCTGGCGGAGGTGGAGACCTCCGGCGGTATGCTTACGCCGGGTGCGGACTGCGGATTGCAGGTGGGCGACGTGATTGAATCCGCCAACGGCAGGTCCGTAGAGAGCTCCGAGCAGTTTGCCGAGCTGCTGCAATGCGGCGGGACGGTGGAACTGGACGTGACCCGGGACGGCGAGGAGCTGACCCTGGCGGCCCAGCCGGTGCTGGGCGAGGACGGCACCTGGCGTCTGGGCGCCTGGATCCGGGACAGCATGGCGGGCATCGGCACCGTGACCTTCTACGATCCCGCTACCGGCAGCTTCGGCGCGCTGGGCCACGGNGTGACGGACACGGACACCGGGCTGCTGATGCCCCTGGGGGACGGCTCGGTGATGCGCGCCTCCGTGAAATCGGTGAAGCGGGGCAGCGCCGGGGAGCCCGGGGAGCTGAAGGGAAATTTTGACCTGGCCCACGATATGGGCGAGCTGTATGCCAACACGGAGCGGGGCGTCTTCGGCTCCCTGGAGAGCTGCCCGTGGACGGAGGGCGACGCCGTGCCGGTGGCNAAAGCTGACGAGGTNCAGGCGGGACCGGCGGTGATNCTCTCCAACGTCAGCGGCGAGGATGTGGCAGCCTATGATATAGAGATCCTGCGGGTGCTGGAGGACACGGGTTCCCAGAACCTGCTGCTCAAGGTGACGGACCCGGCGCTGATCGAACAGACCGGGGGCATCGTCCAGGGCATGAGCGGGAGCCCGATCCTGCAAAACGGGAAGATCGTCGGCGCGGTGACCCACGTTATGGTCAATGACCCGGAGAAGGGCTACGGCATCCTGATCGAAAACATGCTGGCCCAGGCAGGGCAGTAGATGCAAAACCAGNTCACGTAGCAATAAAAGGGAGGATGGTCTCTGCCATCCTCCCTTTTATTGAAATGCACTGTCAACCGGCATCGAAGTTATTTTAAATTATTCGCTTCATTTGTAAATGCATCGCGCAATAAACCGGCATAGAGAAACTCCGAAGAATTCGCAGGGACCACCTCTGTTATCTTCTCATACCGTTCCGCAATGATTTCCAGGTCTTTGATGAATTTATCGGTCCCACTGGCATAATTCAACGTTTTGAAGCCCCAGATGATCGACCTCCCGTAAAGAATATATGCCGCAGTGTCGGACGCCTCCTGAAAATTGTACGCATCGCCATAGGTGCCATAATTCTCCCGCAGCAGTTTTGCCAGGAGATAGCTGGTATTGACTTCCTTTTTCCCTTCCTCAGGTTCCCCGTACGCATTTATCCGGATATTGATTACTTCCACCAGCTGCGTTGCCGTTTTCGTTTCCGCTTCCTTATCACTGGCTGAGGCAACGGAATTGAGCACGGTCTGAGAGAGGCCGGTCATTTCATAGTTGGGAGAACTCTTGATGGCAAGCTTGTCCTCAACAAATGAATGAACCATGTTCTGCACATTGCTTTCCAACGTCCAGTCTTCTATGACATATTCGCCGCTGGAAAAGAAAATTTGATCGTATTCCTTACTGGTAAGTTCGTTCGGTTTTTCCGCATTGAGAAGCAGGTCCTTCGCAGAAATCAGCTGGGATGATGTGATCTGCTCCTCTTCAACATCCGTATCGGGCGGATTGCTGTCTTGGCTTGGAGCTTCCTCATCTCTATCCGCATTCTCAATCGTCTGATCATCATCACTGGGCGTATCGTTTGGCGGACCCAGATCATCCGCTCCGGCTTCATCGCCGGCAGCGGGAGTGGTCACCCAATCTATAAACCTCTCCCCCCACTGATGATCGGCAGCATAGGAAGGTACTGACAGCAGAATTGCAGCCATTACGCCCAGTATAAGAATTGTATTCCGTATAATGCAGTCATTGATCAAGTAGCGGAGAAGGAGCTTTATGTGCGTTCCAGGCTCCATATCTTTGGGGCGGGTAAGCGAAACTTCGCCGTTTCCTCCGATAAATGACTGCCAGACAAATTTCACCACTATGACCGCCGCAGCCGCGGCCGCAGGCTTCCACCCAGATACAGATAATAACTCGTCACGAAACCATGACCAAAGACTCCACCCGAATTTGAACGCAAGAAACTCAAAAAGGATCCACAGAAAAATCCAACAGAGAAGCAATACACCTGCAGCTTTCAGCCAATACTTTATCCGCCGCCGTTTGCGCAGTCTTTTTCTCTCCGGCGACAATTGCACTCTGTATCTTGAAGGCGAAGCGTGCGTATTCAGTTCGTTCGTATTGTCCACATACACTCCACCTTTCTCTATTATTGTGCAAGCCGGAGAACCAGGGATTGTAATACGGGGTCATGCATTCTGTTTGCTGGAAAAGAAACATTTTTCTACGTCACGCCGTAAATTTTCCAATTTTACAGCTTATAAAAGTTATGCCATGATCTGTCCCATCCGGAGGAAAAGATAAAGCGTGTGGAGTTGCGCGGCATCCTCCTGAACTTGTACCAGAGGAAAACCGTGCCCCACAGTACAATAGAGTGCTAGCACCATTTCCTCGTTCATATCCTCAAGGTTGTCACAGTACCGAACCAGTACGAAATAGATGTCTTCGCACTGACACCAGAACGCTCCCGCGCAATCGATCCCTCCGGGAATATCCGGTATTGTCCCAAACACTGATGATTGTCCATCCTCACAGGAAAACCATTCCCATACCAACCGCTGGGTATTGGTCTGATCTATCAAAAACTGCACAGACCGCTGCAGTTTGGTTCCTGCGTTTGCGGGCGGCGCGTTTGCCTTCTCTTCCCTTCCGACCAATTCATCCAGAGATAAATCCAAAAAATCCGCCATAGCAACCAGCTTCGTCAAAATGCCGAAGTCCTCGTTTGTTCCGGACCATCGGCTGATCATCCCAGCGCTGTAGCCGACAGATTTTTCAAGTTCAGAAACGGATAGGCCTCTTTTTGTACAGTACTGCTTGATACGTGCGGCAAAATCATTCTTCCTGATCATCGGAAAACCACCTCTCTTTACCATGACTACATCCGTATTTGTACTTTTCGCAAAAACTATAGTGACCACATGATTTGAATACACTTTTCTATACTGCATTTTACTCAGCCTCTTGCAAAATGTCAAGACGCATTTTGCAAAAACTTCAACAGTATTCGGCTTTGTCTTTGTAATAATTTTCAAATCCCCTGAGCAGGGAGCCCCATCCTGCAAAACGGGAAGATCGTCGGCGCGGTGACCCATGTCATGGTCAACGACCCGGAGAAGGGCTACGGCATCCTGATCGAAAACATGCTGGCCCAGGCGGGGCAGTAGACGAAAAGAGCGTCCGACTTTTGTCGGACGCTCTTTTTACAGCAAATCAATAATAGCGCTTATTGCGGTTCTTCCGAGCCGCCTCGGACTTCTTGCGGCGCTTGACGCTGGGGCTCTCGTAATGCTCCCTGCGGCGGACCTCCGCCAGAACGCCGGCCTTGGCGCAGCTGCGCTTAAAACGCTTGAGCGCGCTGTCCAGCGATTCATTCTCCTTGACATGGACTTCAGACATCTATTTTCCCTCCCTCCGATACATCCGGTTCGATCCAGGATGCGCTCTGGGGCCAATCATTGGCTTAACAAATGGAATTATAGCCATTTTTTCTCCGTTTGTCAAGGTATATTCCGCAAAATTCCTGAATCTTACTCAAATTGCCCGACTGGCGGCGTCCTCCGGCCCCGCCGCTACCCCATCTGCTCCCGCAGTTTTTCGATGGCCCGCTTTTCCAGACGGGACACCTGCACCTGGCTGACCGCGAGGATCTTGGCGCACTGCTGCTGGGTCAGCCCCTTATAGAACCGGAGGAGGATCGTCTTTTTCTCCCGCTCGGGGAGCTGGTCGATGGCCGCGCGGAGGGCGATGCGCTCCAGGAGATCCCCCTCCGTGGTGGGGGATGCCAGGGTGGACTCCAGGGTCAGGCCGTCGGCGTTCTCCTGCTGGAGGCTGTCCGGGGGCGCGGCGGCCAGCTCCGCCACGGCGATCTCCTCCTGTGACAGCCCGGTGGCCTCGCTGATCTCCGACAGGACCGGCTCCCGGCCCAGCTGGGCGCGGAGACGCTCCCGGGCGGTGTAGACGCTGATGCTCTGTTCCCGGAGATTCCGGCCCACCTTGATAAGGCCGTTGTCCCGGAGGTAGCGCCGGATCTCCCCGGCAATCTTGGGCACGGCGTAGGTGGAGAACTGGGTGCCGTATTCCGCGTCGAACCCCCGCACCGCCTTGAGAAAGCCCAGACATCCCAGCTGGTACAGGTCGTCCGGCTCCACCCCCTTGCCGAAGTAGCGCCGGACCACCGCCCAGATCAGTCCGCTGTTCTCCTCCAGCACCCGGGCCGTGGCCTCCTCATTGCCCTGCTTGGCCAGAGCCAGGAGATCCAAGGTCTCCGCCGTCATGGGAGCTGCCGCCGGGGGCGGATGCGCCGCCGCATGGTCACGCGGGTGCCCTTGCCCTCCTGGGAGCGGACGGTGAGCCGGTCCATAAAGCTCTCCATGATGGTAAAGCCCATGCCGCTGCGCTCCTCGCCGCCGGTGGTATAGAGGGGCTGGCGGGCCTTTTCCACGTCGGGGATGCCCCGGCCCCAGTCCCGGACGGAGATCTCCAGAACGTTGTCCTCCAGGATGCGGGCCTTGATGACGATCTTGCCCAGCTTGTCCGGATAGGCGTGGACAATGGCGTTGGTCACCGCCTCGCTGACGGCGGTCTTGACGTCCCCCAGCTCCTCCAGGGTGGGGTCCAGCTGGGCGGCAAAGCAGGCCACGGCCCCACGGGCAAAACCCTCGTTGGCACTGCGGCTGAGAAATTCCAGGGTTATGTAGTTCTCGCTTTTCGGTTTCATATCGCACGTATAATGAAAACCATCCTGAAAGGGGTGGTTTTCATTATTTCTCCTTTCTTGGAAAAGTTATAGAGCGGGAGTAGCTACCCGCGATATAATCAGAACAAGCACTGCGGATTTGT
>JAAVHD010000032.1 GCA_014799915.1 Oscillibacter sp. | reverse complement strand
TTCAGTTTTCAGGGTGTGATCACCAGAAAGATTTTCTTGAGAAGAAGAAAGTAGCCTTTTCAAAGTTTTCTTTGCTTACTTTCTTTTTCAAAAGAAAGTAAGTTGGTGTTGATTAGGGCGAGGGTCCACCCGTTCCCATCCCGAACACGGAAGTTAAGCTCGCTTCTGCCGACAATACTTGGCTGGAGACGGCCCGGGAAGATAGGTAACGCCAACACTGTGAGGGACAGTCGAAAGACTGTCCCTTTTTTNTACCTATGATANGNCGGAAAACTGTACAAACAAAAGATAGCGGGAGGANTTGNAATGGCAAGGCAAGAACTGGTCACCTTAACCAANATGTGCATGATCTACGATAACCAGGGCAATATTCTGGTGCAGGACCGCCTAGACCCGGACTGGCCCGGCGTTACATTTCCCGGCGGACATGTCGAACCGGGAGAATCCTTTACNAANGCCGTAATTCGNGAGGTCTGGGAGGAAACTGGACTGACCATCGAAAAGCCGCAGNTGTGTGGCTTGAAGCAGTTTNTTGGTGATGACNANAGCCGCTACATCGTAATACTCTATANAACCAACCGTTTTTCNGGTGAATTACGTTCTTCGGAGGAGGGCAAAGTATTCTGGATCAAACGCNACGAACTGGAAAACTACTGTCTTCCGNTAGGTTTTGACCAGATGNTCCGTGTCTTTGAGAATGATGGAATTGGCGAGCAGTATATCCATTTAGCAGATGGCGAGATCGTACGGGAGCTGCTATAGGATNTATTCAAACTACAGGGGAGAAAGAATCATGGCAAAGCCGGAGAATGCAATCTTAACAAATATGTGTATGGTCTATGATNGCANNGGAAATATNCTGGTACAGAATCGTTTGAATCCNANNTGGCCTGGCATCACGTTCCCCGGNGGNCATGTGGAACCGGGNGAGTCCTTCGTGGAGTCNGTGATTCGNGANGTCANNGAAGAGACGGGNNTGACAATCANAAAGCCGCNGTTGTGCGGTTTGAAACAGTTCCTGCAGGACGATGGCGTGCGGTATNTTGTTTTCTTTTTCAAGACGNANTGCTTTTCGGGAGAANTGACTTCCTCNGATGAGGGGGAGGTATTCTGGATCAANCGGTCCGAANTGGGCAATTACAAATTGGCAAATGATTTTGAAAATATGCTGNGCGTATTNGAATCAGAAGANNTGANTGAATTNTATTATGAGAAGGTCAATGGTGAGTGGCAACTGACGCTGCTTTGANTTCGNGGCAGAGGGACATGGTATGTATAAGATTTTTGTCATTGAAGANGANGCNGTTATCGCNCGNGCGGTNGTNGAGTACATNACNTCCTGGGGCTGGGAGGCNCGGAAAGCGGAGGACNTGACCCATGTGATGGAGGAGTTCACCGCCTTCGCGCCCCACTTGGTCCTGCTGGACATCGGACTGCCCTATCGNAATGGCTACCACTGGTGCGCAGAAATCCGCAAACTCAGCCAGGTGCCGATCNTNTTCCTGTCCTCGGCTTCGGATAATATGAATATCGTCATGGCCATGAACATGGGNGGNGACGACTTTGTAGCCAAGCCTTTTGACCTGGAGGTGCTGGCGGCAAAAATTCAGGCGCTTCTGCGCCGCACCTACGACTTCGGCGCTTCCGCACCCCTGCTGGGATGCCGGGGNGCGGTGCTGGATACCGGGGACAACACGTTGCGGTACGAGGGGCATACCCTGGACCTGAGCCGGAATGANTACAGAATTTTGCAGGTACTGCTGGAGCAAAAAGGAAANACGGTCTCCCGNGATACGCTGATGCGAAAGCTGTGGGANACNGACAGCTTTGTGGACGAAAACACTCTGACGGTAAACATGGCCCGGCTGCGGCGAAAATTGGAAGGANTCGGCCTGACGGANTTNATCCGNACNAAGAANGGNCTGGGCTACCTGATCGAGGGGTAAAAAGATGAAAATATTCTGGGGGTATGTNAANGGNCGCTGNTGGGTGCTGGTNNTNCTGGGCGTGTGCACAGGTTTGTTTGCCTGGGTATTGTCCCTCTATCAGCTGCCGGCGGAGGCGGCGGAATACGGCGGATTGCTGTGCCTGATCATAGTGCTGCTCTATGGTGCGGTGGACTTCGCCCGCTGGCGCAGGCGTGTGCGGGAGCTGGAAGGAATAAAGGGACAGGCGGCGCTGCTGCTGTCCCTGCTGCCTGAGCCCCGGAATCCGGAGGAGGCAGCCTACCGGGAGATCATCATGGAGCTGGACGAGGACCGGCGCACGGCGGTATCCGCNCTGGANGCCAAGGTGCGGGANACGGTGGATTACTACACCATGTGGGTCCACCAGATCAAAACGCCCATCGCCGCCATGCGCCTGATCCTCCAGGAGGACGATACCGAGCAGGGCAGGGCGCTGAGCGCCGAACTGTTCCGGATCGAGCGCTATGTGGAGCTGGTGCTCAGCTATCTGCGTCTGGGCGGAAGCTCGTCGGACTACATGATCCGGCAGGTGGACGTGGACGGCATCCTGCGCCAGGCGGCGCGGAAATACGCGCCGTTATTCATACGAGGCAAGGTGTCACTGGAACTGAATGAAACGGGCCTGAAGGTCCTTAGCGACGAGAAATGGCTCCAGCTGGTGATCGAGCAAGTGCTGTCCAACGCGGTAAAGTACGCCCCCGGCGGTCACGTGACCGTGTGGAGCGAGGGCGAAAATCTGCTGATCCAGGACGACGGCGTAGGCATCGCCCCGGAGGATTTGCCCCGGATCTTCGAGCGGGGGTACACCGGATGCAACGGCAGAATGGACAAGCGGGCCACCGGCATCGGACTCTATCTGTGCAGGGAGATCTGCGGGAAGCTGGGCCACACCATCAACGTGGCCTCGGAGCTGGGGAAGGGAACAAAGGTCACCATCGGCCTGGCAAGACCCTATCTGGAAGTAGAGTGACCTACTTTCTTTTGAAAAAGAAAGTAGGCAAAGAAAACTTTAATAAGGGGACTGCCTGCTTCTTGGGGGATGCGGTTGAAAGCCTTGGGAATAGGGCACTCTACTGCTGGTCGGTTGCAAATAAATGGGCTGTGTGCTACATTCGGGTCAAGGAGGTGCTGACGATGCACACGATTGACAACGAAAAATTCGGTTCATTTCTCGTTCAGCTGCGGAAAGAGAAGGGTATGACCCAGAAGGAGCTGGCGGAGAAGCTGTATGTATCCGACAAGGCTGTTTCAAAGTGGGAACGCGGCCTGAGCCTGCCGGACATATCCCTGCTCCAGCCCATGGCGGAGCTTTTGGACGTAACCGTGACGGAACTGCTCAGCGGGCAGTACATCGAGAAGGACCAGCCGCTGACGGTGCATGAGGTAGAACCGCTTCTGACAGGTGCGCTGTCCATGACCTCTCAGGAGCAGGAGGTCCAGCGGGAGCACCGGCGGACCTGGGGGAAATGGTTCTTTCTGTCAGTGATTGGATTTGGGGCAGCACTGGTGGCCGTATGGCGCATCAATCCGCTGTGGCTTTGGGATGATTTCTGTGTTCTTTTCTATTTGCCGCCATTGTTTGGGGGACTTTTTGGGGCGTTTTTTGTCTTCGGTGCGAAGGAGAAGCTTCCGTCCTTTTATGACCAGTATCGCATCAACTTCTACAGTGACGGCGCTTTCCGCATGAATGTTCCCGGCGTATATTTCAACAACCGCAACTGGCCCCATATCCTCCATGCGATCCGTGTCTGGAGCTGCCTGTGCCTTGGGGCGTGGGGACCCGTTTATGTGGTCGTGCGGTGGGCGTTGGAGCGATTCCGGCTGCCGGAACCAACGTATCTGGTGCTGCTTTTGCTGTTTGGTGTGGTCCTGGGAGGTTTGTTTATCCCGATCTATGTGGTGGGACGAAGGTACGAATAATGCGAAGGGGCCCGGACATGCGTCCGAGCCCCGTTTTTTCGCTTATCCCACCAGCACGCCCATACCGTCCAGCAGATCTTCCAGATCATCCGCGTCCAGCGTATGAGTGACTTGCAGCGTGTGGTCAGGTATATTCATCTCAGCAGCTTCGATTCCCGGCCTCTGGAGCAGGGACTGCGCCAGCTCCGCGCCGCAGGAGGCACAGTGGTTCTTGGCGGTGCAGAAGCCGCAGTTCAGGTAAGATATAGTCAATGTTTCTGTCATAAATGTTTACTTCTTAAAGTTCTTTTTGATACTTTTCCCGTGCAGTGCCCACTTTGTGGGCACTAGCAGCCCGAGCCGCCCGCAGGGCGGCGAGTGGTTTCAAGAAAAAGTGACTAAAAATCCACGCTGGGGAACAGGCTNGCGTCCGTGTGGGGCAGGAAGCAGGCGGCNACGAACTCGTCCATATANCCCGGCTCNTTGGAGAGCTCCAGGTACGTCATAGACCGGCTCAGNTCGAAGACCTTNTCNCTNGCCTGACTGCTCAGCAGCATGGCGTANGCGCCGGTCTGGGAGGAGTTGCCGATGTAGTGGAAGTTCTCCAGGGGAATGTCCGGGAACATACCGATGGTGACGGCGTTCTTCATATTGATGCCGCTGCCGATGCCTCCGGCCACGTAGACCCGCTCGATCACNGANGCGTCAAAGCCCAGGGAGGACAGCATGGTCTGGGTAGCGGAGAAGATAGCTCCCTTGGCCCGGATGAAGTTCTCAATATCCACTTCATTGATGACCACNTCCTTNGCCCCGCCGGTATCCTTCTTCCATGCCAGCACATAGGAGCCCATACCGTGCTCGTCGTGGAGGATGCGCTCCCCCTCCCGGACGAACTTACCCTTGCCGTTGATNATGCCGCAGCGGAACAGCTCNGCGATGATGTCAATGATGCCGCTGCCGCAGATGCCCGCCGGGGCNNCGCCGCCCACAACNGTCATCGTGGGNTCCATAGTCTCCTTGTCGATGGTGCAGGCCTCNACCGCGCCNTCNGTGGCACGCATACCGCAGGAGATGTCGCCGCCCTCGAAGGCGGGACCGGCGGAGCAGGCGCAGCTCATCTGGAACTCGTTGTTGCCGAACACCAGCTCACCGTTGGTGCCCAGGTCAATAAAGAGGCTCATTTCGGGGTTGTTCCAGATCATGGACACCAGTGCACCGGCGGTGATGTCGCCGCCCACATAGCTGCCGATGTTGGGGGCCACGATCAGCTCTGCCAGAGGATTCATCTTCAGTCCGATGTCCCGCACATACAGATGATCCGTACGGAAGAAGCTGGGCACGAAGGGCTCCATCCGAATGGGGTCGGCNTGGAGNCCCAGCAGGAGNTGGTTCATNGTGGTNTTNCCNGCCANTACCATGCGGTATACCCGGCGCGGATTGATGCCCGCCTCCCGGTACA
Organism: Oscillibacter sp.; assembly: GCA_014799915.1. Classification (GTDB taxonomy): domain Bacteria; phylum Bacillota; class Clostridia; order Oscillospirales; family Oscillospiraceae; genus Pelethomonas. The sequence goes on along the minus strand of JAAVHD010000032.1, from coordinate 33,682 downwards.
TGAAGGACAGCATGGGAATAATGGACTCCTTCACCACCGCGTCCTGGAGCCGCTTGCGCCCGCCGGGCTTGCCGGACTCAATGATGCGGTTGATNACGTCCGCGCCGTAGCGGATCTGCCCGTTTCCGCCGCTGGCCTTGGCCAGGATCTTGCCGGTTTCCAGATCCACCANCACGCCCGCCAGGGACGTGGTGCCCAGATCCAGCGCGAAGCCCACCATAGGCTCGGTGCTGTCCCCGGGGAGCACATCCCGCATGAGAATCCGGTCCCCGTCCCGGGAAATGACGCACTTGACCTTGAAATTGCTGTCCCGCAGCACCTGACTGAGGTTTTTCAGCACCGCGAAGGGCAGCATGATCTGGCTCTCGTCCACGCCGGTGGCGGCCTCCACAGCCCGGACCAGACGCTCGTTGTCGGGCATGGTGTCGTCCAGGGTGGGCTCGTCCAGCTCCAGGGGCAGGAAGCTGAGGTCGCTGCCGAAGGCGATGCCCGCATCCTCCAGCTGCTTGCGGAGGTTGTCGAAGATGGCAATCTCCTCCGGGGAGGAGAGGTCTGCCATCTTCATCCGGGAGCGGTAGGCGGAGGCGATGTCGGGGACCTCGATCTCCGCGTCGCCGTTGACGGTGGCGAGGCAGGCCAGCCGCCAGCCCGCGTCATACTCCTCCTGGGAGATGTGGCGGTTGATGGGGGCGTCCAGACTGCCGGAGGCCAGCCGCACCCGGCATTTGCCGCAGACCCCGTTGCCGGAGCAGGGCGCGTCGATGGCCACGTTGGCGAGGCGTGCCACATCCAGGAGCTTGTCGCCCATGTTGGCGGAGATGGAGACCGGCTGGCCGGTCTCAAAGAGGAAGGTAATATTTGGCATAATGGTTGGTTCCTTTCGGAGAATTTCGGCTCTATTCTTTTTAATTATAGTGGCTGTGTGGAAGATTGTCAAGGATTCAGCAATCTCCCGAGCGGAGAAAATGAGGGCGAAAAGCCGTCCGTTTGCCACTTGACAGGGTCNCCGNNGTCTGGTATGGTAAAGATGTCCNCNNNCAGCGGACAATNTACAGAGNATAAGAGGTGTCGGGAATGGAGGAGCTTCTGGAGCGNCTGGTGGAGATGTGCCGCTCCTATACCGCACAGGGCCGGGTNGCCAGCTATATCCCTGAGCTGGCNAAGAGCGACCCGGAGGACNTGGGCATCTATGTCATCGGCAGTGAGGGCCGGCACAGCTGGGCGGGAAGCTGCCGGAAAAANTTCACCCTGCAAAGCATCGTCAAGCCNATTCTGCTGCTCCAGGCTCTGCTGGACAACAGCGTGGAGGANGTACAGNGCCGGGTAGGCGTGGAGGCCACCGGCAAGCCCTTNGACGCCATCAACGCCGGGGATCAGACGCTGGACAGCGGGAACCTCAACCCNATGGTCAACATGGGAGCCATCGTCATGTGCTCTCTCATCCGGGGNGACAGCTANGAGGAGCGGTTCCGGCGTCTGCTGGAACTGACCAGCAAGCTGGCCGGGGAGGAGCTTGGCGTTGACGAGGCAGTCTACCGCTCNGAAAAGAGCCANGGNAGCAAAAACCGCGCNCTGGCCTATCTGCTCAAGTCCTACGGCCTGCTGGANGGGGACGTGGAGGAGGTGCTGGACTGCTATTTCCGGGCCTGCTCCATCCAGGTNGACTGCCGGGCGCTGGCCCACATCGGGGCNGTGCTGTCCAACCGGGGGCGGCTGCCTCTGTCCAACCAGCCGGTCTTTCCCGCCGCCCTGGCCCGGTANGTCAATGCNATCCTGATGACCTGCGGCATGTACGACGGCTCCGGNGAGTTNGCNATCCGNGTNGGCGTGCCNGCCAAGAGCGGCGTNNCCGGNGGNATCATGGCCGTGGTGCCCACCCGCATGGGCATCGGCATCTACGCCCCCGCTCTGGACCGGAAGGGNAACAGCCTGGCCGGCATCCAGCTGCTGGAGCGTCTGAGCCAAGAGCTGTATCTGAGTATTTTCTGAATCNTGCATACATAAAAAANCTGGGAAGGGCATNGNCNCTTCCCAGATTTTGCATTGTCTTTGTCAACNACAAGACAAAAAAGGCCCTGCGGCACATCAATGCCGCAGGGCNCATTGCTATTTTATCAAACAATCAACGTAACTTACATCANCGGNTCCANANNCAGCACCGGATGTCCCTTCTCAGTCAGGAAGTTCAGCAGCTCCTCAGGATCGGAGGTGATCGTCTCATCGCCCACCATCTCGCAGAAGTTATCAATGCCCAGCAGCTCCTTCGCAGTAGCGTTCAGCCTGGGGGCCACGTCATCCTTCAGCTCCTTGGGCATCCAGACGATGCGGGAGATGCCGCCCTCAGCCGCCGCAAACTTCTTGGAGGCAATGAAATGCCGTCCATGTCCCATAAAGCCGGGGGTCTGCACGCCGCCGCCGGTCATAGAGGCCAGCTCACCGAAGGTCATGCCGGTGGGGGTCATGCCCTTGAACTCACGGTTGCANATCACCAGACCGTTGGAAATCGGCTCAATGCCGCAGATGCACTCGAAGCAGCCGCAGGAGGTCATGGGGTCCTCCATGATGGAGTACAGGCTCACNTGCTCCACNGCGCCCTGGGTGGCGGCGGTGACCATGCGGTCNACGTCGGGNTAGTAGCCCTTCNNCTCNTCGGTGCAGCCCTCCTTGCTGATGGGCTGGCAGGGACCGGCGTCGTTGAGCTCCTTGGTGGCCTTGGCGTCCAGCCAGCTCACCGCGCCGCACAGGCCCAGACGNTCGGGGGTGACCACGCAGCAGTGGCTGGGNGCGAAGGACTGGCACAGGATGCAGGTGTAGAACTGATCCACNCTCTCGTCGGTCATGGAGCTGAGACGGTCGTCGCGGGCGTTGTAGGCGGGCATGGCCTCCNCGTNNAGGATCTTCNNGGCCTTCTCGGGATCGGTGACCAGCGTGANCTGGCACTTGTCCNCNACGGCGGCGAACTCGTCCATNATCATNTANTANAGNACNTCGCCGAAGTGCTTCATCCGCAGGCCCTTGTCNNATGCGTCGTTGGAGATACGGATACGGAACTGGTTGCGCTGGCCGGTGTGCATCACGCCCTCCATGTAGTTGAACCAGGCGTGGATCTTCCGCTCAATAACGGACTCGAAGTCCTTCTGCATCTTGGGGCCGTAGACCTCGATATAGGTGGCCAGGGCGTACTCCACATCGCCGCTGTCGATGTCGGGGCCGTCGATGACGATCTTGTGGTCCTCCACCGCGTCGGCGTCACGCATGGTGACCAGCTCACAGGTGGTGTTCTTGCTGGACCAGAACTCGACTTTCATGTCGGCCTTGCGGATGATCTCGCCCTCGAAGGCGGCGGCGAAGGCCACGGGGATAGGCAGCTCCTTGACCTTGATGTGGATGTTGCGCAGGGCCAGGGAGCGCTTGCTGGTCTCGTCATGATTCCCCTCGTACTCCAGCGCGCCGGGAACCTGCAAATCGCCGATATCCTGATCCACGATCACGGGGAAGCCCAGCGCGATAGCGCCCGCACCGGCAGAGACCACCACAGGATCAAGCGCCCCAAAGGTGTTGACAAAAGCGGGCACACGGTCCTTGGTGTACTTCAGCAGCCCACCCAGATCACCGGGCTGAACGTTGCCGAAGATCAGTGCCGCGCGGATGGCGACGGTAACAACGTGAATGACAGCGGTCACGTCATGCCCCAGGGGCACCACGCGCAGCTCCAGACCCATCTTCACGCCCTGCTCCAGCGCCTGCTCGATGCAGTCGCCGATCATGAAGGTCAGGATGCCCTTGGACTGATAGTCCTTGACCACCTTCGCCACATCGGCGGCGTTGTCCGCCTTGCCCAGCACCACGGCCACGCCGGGGATGTCGCCGGTGACCAGGGGCACACCCAGGGAGCGGATAATAGGATCAGGCACGAAACCGATGCCGGAATCCTCAGCATAGGGATCGCCGCCGCCCACATACTTGAGCCCCTCGATGATCTCCGCGCCCACGGCGGTGGCGAGACCGGCGTTCAGGGCCGCGCCGATGTCGTCCTGATTGGTAATGAGGCTTTTCAGTACGCCCACGCAGGCGGGCAGGTCGCCCAGGGTCTTCACCTTCACGCCGGTGGCGGCATAAATGGTGGGGAAGAAGTAGGCCGTGTCGGGGAAGGCCACCGGCGTATCCGCGCCGTGCTTGGCGATGGCGTCGTTGACGGCCCCTTCGGTCAGGCCGGCTACGGCGTTGGAACCGCCATAGATCAGATCAGTCAATGCGCTCATATAAAAACAACCTCCTGTAAAATAAAATCCGGGTAGGGGGGATCTGCTATTACTTAATATACCAAAAAATGCAGGATTTGTATAGGGGTTTTCGTGAATTACGGCAAAATTTTTTAGATACGGCGCAGCAAACCACACATTGAACGGTTTTTCTTGCATTTTACCAAAAACCGTGCTATGCTGGTAATAGGAAAGAATCATCTTTCAGCGCTGCCAAAGATTGCGCATGACCGCATCGAGCGGTCATGCGCAATTAAATTCTGCACAGCCACTCGATGTGGCTGTGCAGAATCGCAGGTAGGCGGTTGTCTCCTCTCCATCCTGGAGGGGACTTCTTGCCCCCTCAGAAAGGAGGGGGTGCCTAATGAGTACATCTGAAGTGTTGCAACTTTGTTTGGTCATTATCGGCGTTTGCAGCCTGTTTCTTCAGGCTAAAAACAAGAAGTAACCGCCCACAGGTCCCAACCACGGCGGTTACTCCTTGTAACTAAAAGGGAGGGGCCAACCGTCTGCCGGCAGCGCCCTTTCTGCTTTTAGTATAATCAAAGCGAAGCGGTTTGTCAAGCGGCAGATTCCAGGCTCAGGGAAATCAATTTTGGGAATGTCGGGATTCTATAGGAAAAGGAGGTTCATGTAGGGGCGCACATTGTGCGCCCGCTTCCAAAGGACATATGCGCGCCATCTGTGCTGCACCCGTAGGGGCGGATATCATCCGCCCGTCTCCACCGAAACCACCGTCTACCCTTGGGACGGCCCGATGGGGACATCGGGCCCTACGGGATCGTTGCCGGTGGTGTCATCTTGTAGGGGCCGGTGTCCTCACCGGCCCGTCCCAATCATTGTGCGGGCGGATATTATCCGCACCTACATGGGTTTCGGCATTTTGAAGTGCCTGCCACCGAAAACAGATTTCCATAGAAATAGTATAGAAACGGCGGGATGGCTGTCAGCCATCCCGCCGTTTTATGTTTTAGGGCATTCTTCTTTTTTATATTCAAGCAAATCCTCTACCTGACAATCCAGAGCAAAGCATAAACGAGCCAAGATATCCAGATCCAGGTTTTCAACCGTGCCATGATACCACTTGTCCACAACCTCAAAGCGGGTGCCGATACGCCGGGCCATCTGATTGCGGCTAATACCTCGCTGGTCCATCACTTCCTTCAGCCGCAGACGGATGCAGCCATATTCCCGCATATATAGGATGTTATTCTCCACAACGATCACCTCAAAACGATACTAAAGAGAAAATACCCTTTTTATCCATCGTCACCCATAGCGGAGAAAAATCAATGATTGCAACACACCACCTATATCATTACCATCAATCAAATTTCAAAAACTTATAGGGAGGGACATCTAAGGTCTTGGCAATGCGGAATAAAGTATCCAAGCTGATTGCCTTCAAAATGTTGGGAGCCTCAATTTGTCCGATAAAAGACGTATCTACGCCCATTCTCTCTGCAAGCTGCTCTTGGGTCAGGCCGGTTAATTTTCGATAATATGAGACTTTCAAACCGATACTGATGTAGTATCGCTCAAATTCCTCTAACATATCTATCCTCCAGCTTTTTTCCTTATTTTATAATCTTGATTTCCAATTTACTATTTGATATAATTACAATATTTATTACTATATAAATAATAAATAGTACTAAGGAAGTAATGGACAGGAGGAAAAGCTGTGAATAGCAGAGAAAATAACTTTCCAGAAGACTATCTGCCCACCCTGGAAGAAGAAATCGGCGAGATCATATCCGTCTGCGAGTTGGACCCCGGCGTATACTACATCGAATCCCGTTGGGACGACGCCCCCAAGGATTATTATGTCGTACTGGATACCGCGCCTATGGCGGAAAAAGTACGCTCTTACGGCAAAAAAATGGACGGCCTGCGGCTGTTTGCGTACCCCGACGACTCCAGCGGCTGGCGGATCGTGGAATATGAAGTCGAGAGATACGACCGTGCGGCCGGGCAGAGTTCTGTCCCGGAATGTATATTCCGGGATAAGTCCCTGCACGCCATGGAACTTCACCCGGAGTATTTCGGCACGTTCCCCGCCCCGTATTACACGCCCTCCGGCTATACCCTGCGCTACCGCACGCTGGACAACGGCATCTATTGGGTGGAGACCAGCAGTGCTGAGGAGCTGCTGGCGGTCTGCTCCCCGATCTGGGACGCGGAGCTGTCCGCCGCGGCGATTGCGCTCAGCAAGGCAGCGGAGTGGGACAGGATCGCCGGCATAGAGGAGACCATGGGGTATGTCTTTTTCTCCAAAGAGTCCAGCGCCGTCCCCATCTACGAGCTGATGGAGACGCGGCGGAAATGGGACGGGACCGTCATCTGCCGTCCCGCGCTGATGAACGCGCTCTGGCAGTATGCGCCGGAATATACGATGCGCCTGAACAGGGTGAAAAACCAGGCCCTTAACGCTGGTATTGCCCAGTTTTTAGGACAAGCCGGTGCGATACCCCAGCCCGAGGGGAGGGGCATCGTAGGCATGTTCCCGGACGCCGGGACGGATTTCCTGCTGCTGAAATAAGGAAGGGAAGGCCCGGACATTGCGTCCGGGCTTTTTTCACGCCAAGGGGTTGACCAAAACGGTCAATGGCAGTATGGTGGAGGCGAAAGGAGGGAGCGCCGTGAATCCGAAGTTTTTCAATCTCCCCCCGGAGCGGCAGGACCTGATCCGGAACAGCGCCATGCTGGAATTCGGAGAAAACACCTTCAAGAAGACCTCCGCCGACTCCATCGCCAAGCGGGCCAATATCTCCAAGGGCCTGCTGTTCCACTACTTCAAGGACAAGCGGGAACTGTACCTCTATCTGTTCCAGTACGCCCTGGATGTATGCGTCAGGCAGTACATGATGAAAACCTACGATTTAGGAGAAACCGATTTCTTCCTGGCCCTGGAGATGGGGCAGAAGATCAAGATGGACATGGTCCGCCGCTATCCCGGCCTGTTCCGCTTTGTCATGCGTGCCTATTACGAGCGGGATATCGAGCTCTCCCCCAAACTGCGGAAAGGGCTGAACGGTCTGCTGGAGAGTACTACCAAAGACTTCCTCGCCCGGATGGACCTGTATAAATTCAGGGACGGCGTGGACCCCTGGGAGGTCATCCGCCTGCTCACCCTGGCCGCCGAGGGGATGATGGCAAGAACGAACGCCTACACGGCGGAGGAGATCAAGGAGCTGTTCCTGGAATACAAAAAATACGCGGATATGCTCCGAGCCAACCTATACAAGGAGGAATATTTGTGATCAATATTACAAATCTGACCAAAACCTACGGCAGATCCCGCGGCGTAACGGACCTGACCCTCCACGTCCCGGCGGGCGGATGCTTCGGTTTTATCGGCCCCAACGGCGCGGGAAAGTCCACCACCATCCGCACCCTGCTGGGCCTGATCTCCCCTACCGCCGGGTCCGCAAAGGTCCTGGGGCTGGACTGTGTAAAGGACCGGACGGCCATTCTCGCCCGGGTGGGCTACATGCCGTCGGAGGCCATGTTCTATCCGGAGTGGCGGGTGTCGGAGGTGATCCGTCTGTCGGCGGATCTGCGAAAAAGAGACTGCGGCCAGGAAGCCGCCGCCCTCTGTGAAGCCCTGGAGCTTGACACCCGGAAAAAGATCCGCGAGTTGAGCCTGGGCAACCGGAAGAAGGTGTCCATCGTCTGCGCCATGCAGCACCGCCCGGAGCTGTACATCCTGGACGAGCCCACCAGCGGCCTGGACCCGCTGGTCCAGCGGGTATTCTGGTCTGAGCTGGAGGCCCGGCGGCGGGAGGGGGCCACGGTGTTCCTCTCCTCCCACGTGCTCTATGAGGTCCAGCGGTACTGCGACCGCGCGGCGATCATCCGTGAGGGCCGTCTGCTGGTGGAGGGGACCACGGCCGAACTGGACATTGAGAACAAATTCTTCGACTACTACGAGGGGAGGGCGTGACCATGACCATTTTTCGCAAGGAGCTGCGCTCCAACGCGGTGAGCTTCCTGGTCTGGACGCTGGTCATCGGCGGACTGATAGCGGTGTGTGTGGGCTTGTATCCGTCCATGGAGAGCTCCGCGGGGGATATGTCCGCCATGTTTGCGAATATGGGGGAATTTTCCGCCGCTTTCGGACTGGACAGACTGGGATACGGGACGATCATGGGCTTTTATGGCATAGAGTGCGGCAATATCCTGGGCCTGGGCGGGGCGTTCTTCGCGGCGCTGACGGCCATGGGCCTGCTGGCAGGCGAGGAGGGCGGCCACACGGCGGAATTTCTGCTGACCCACCCGGTGAGCCGGACCCGGGCGGCGGCGGAAAAGCTGGCAGCGCTGGCGGTGATGATCCTGGGGCTGAACCTGGTTTGTTTCGCCTGCGGGGCAGGCGGCATCCTGGCGATCGGCGAGAAACCGGAGTGGGGGGACTTCCTGCGCTACCACGGTGCGCTGCTGCTGATGCAGCTGGAGGTAGGCGGACTGTGCTTCGGCCTGTCGTCCCTGCTGCGGCGGAGCAGCTTCGGATTGGCGCTGGGCCTTGCGGCGGGACTGTACTTCCTGGGCCTTATCATCAACATGGACGCGGGGCTGGACGCTCTGCGGTTTGTCACGCCCTACTACTACGCCGACGCCGCCCGGATTTTCGGCGGCGAGGCGCTGGCGCTGCCCGTCTGTATCGGCTGCATACTGGGAATATCAGGGGCTGGATTCGGCCTGTACTGGTACGGAAAAAAGGATCTGGCGGCGTAAAAGCAGTGCGGCAAAAGGCCCGGACAGTGCGTCCGGGCCTTTTGCCGCGCTCTGTATCCAAATTGTTTTCAAAAAGATGCAAGTATGATACATGGTTCTGTAAAATTATCTGTGCAGGGCGGAACTATCCGTCCTATGATTGCGTCTATACCAAAGAGACATTGACAAACGGAATAGTCATATACATGGACGAGGAGGAACTATCATGGATCGATCTGGAAAGAGGAAGCTGGCGCTGCTGCTGGCGGTGAGTCTGCTGCTGGGCCTGCTGGCGGGCTGCGGGAAGAAGGACAATGGCCAGCAGCTCTCCGCGAATGTCTACGTGCCCAAGTATATGGGCCTGAATATCGACGCGGACTACGTCCGCAGCGGCTGCATCAGCGGGGATACCATCTATCTCGTCGGACAGAACTACGAGGAAATGGAGAGGACGGACCCCGAGACCGGGGAAAGCTACTATGATAGCAGGGAGTCCTACGACATCTACCGCATAGACCCGGAGGGCAGTACGGCGGAAAAGCTGCCCAACTACGTGGGCCCCTCCGTCCCCGAGGGGAAGGAGGGCTATGCCTATGTGGATGATATCCACTCCGGCGCGGACGGCACCATCTGGGTCCGGGAGACCACCTACATCTGGGGATATTCGGACATGAAGTACCCGGACGTGGCCGTATCCGCCATAGCCCGTTCCACGTCCTCGGCGGAACCGGCAGAGGTGGAGGTCGATGAGATTGACGTCATGGACGACGCGGATGATACTGCCGATGAAGCGGAAGCCGCGGATGATGTGGATATCGATATTGCCGTAGACGACGTCGCCATCGACGTTGATTATGGAGAGGACCAGGAGATCGTGCTGCGCCGCCAGCTGGACAAGGACGGCAACGAGCTGGCCTGCATCGACCTGTCCGGCCTGAACGATACCCTGACGGACCTCCTGGATGACGATACATACGTCAATACCATCTCCTTCGACGGCGAGGGCAATGTCTACGCCATCACCGGCGAAAAGGTCTACGTCCTGGACCCCCAGCTGAACCTGCTCTATACCTTGGAGGGGGAGGATCTGTGGTACGACCTGACCCCTCTGAGCGACGGCACCCTGGGGATGATACAGTGGCCGTATGACGAGGAGACCGAGACCAGATCCTGCTTCCTGCGGACCATCGACCCGGCGAAGCAGGACTGGGGCACGACCTACCCCCTGCCCAGCAATATCTACAATATCCAGGCCGGCGGCGGGGACTACCTTTTCTACTACCAGGTCAACGATTCCATCTTCGGCTTCAAGGCCGGGGAGCCGGATGCGGACGGTAACGGCACCGGCGAAGGGGAGCGCCTGTTCTCCTGGATCGAGGCAGACATCAATTCGGACTCTATCCGCAGCTTCTTTTTCATGCCCGACGGCCGGGTGGCGGCTATCAACCAGGAGTGGGTGGAGGACGGCAATGACGGCCATACCGTTTCGGACCTGATCCTCCTGACCTCCACGCCCCGCTCTGAGATCCCGGAAAAGACCACCCTGATCTACGCCACCCTGTACCTGACCTACGACGCCCGGGGCAAGATTATCGACTTCAACAAAAAGAGCGAGCAGTACCGCATCGAGGTCCGGGACTACTCCGAGTACGACACCGACTACAGCGGCACCGCCTCCCTCCAGAAGCTGAACACTGAGATCCTGGCGGGCAATGTGCCCGACATCCTGGATACCACCGACCTGCCCATCCGGACCTACGGCGGCAAGGACATCCTGGAGGATCTGTGGCCCTTCATTGAAAACGACCCCGACCTGGGCCGGGATGCGCTGATGACCCGCCCCCTGGAGGCCAACGAGCAGGACGGCAAGCTCTACGAGGTCTTCAGCAGCTTCTCCATCCGCACCGTGGTTGGTCCCACCAAAATCGTAGGCGACCGCATGAGCTGGACCCTGGCGGACCTGACGGCGGCGCTCCAGAACATGCCCGAGGGCTGCGCCATCTTCGGCGTCACCGACACGAAGGAAGACATGCTGGGCACGGTGCTGTCCCTGAATATGGACCAGTTCGTGGACTGGAGCACCGGCGAGTGCACCTTTGACAGCGACAACTTCAAGGCGCTGCTGTCCTTCTGCAACAGCTTCCCCGCCGAGTTCAACTGGGACAACGTGGACTGGGACGAGTGGGAGGAGGAGGAAGCCCGCCTCCTCACCGGCAAGCAGATGCTCCAGGCCAACAGCCTCTACGACTTCGACTGGAACCTCCGGATGTTCAAGTCCATCTTCCGGGACGGCTACACCTACATCGGCTACCCCAAGGAGGACGGTACCTGCGGCAGCAGCTTCTCCTTCCGGCGGGGCGTGGCCATGACCAGCGCCTGCAAGGACAAGGAGGCGGCCTGGTCCTTCATCCGCCAGACCCTGCTGCCCCAGTCGGAGGGGGACGACTGGTATTACTACGGCAATTTCCCCATCAACCGCTCCGACTTTGACAAGATGACGGACACGGCGATCAGATCCCAGTATGTGACCGACGAGAACGGCGACCCCGTCCTGGACGAGAACGGTGAGCCGACGATCCAGGACTGGGGCTCCTGGTGGATCTCCGAGGACCTGGAGCTGACCATGCAGCCCGTCACCCAGGAGGATATCGACCAGGTGATGGCCCTCTATAACGCCGTCAACTCCATCTACCGCTACGACGGGAAGATCTTCAACGCGGTCAAGGAGGTGGCAGGCCAGTACTTCGCCGGCGACAAGCCCCTGGACGAGACGGCCAGCCTGATCCAGAACCGGGTGTCGCTGTATGTCAACGAGAGCCGGTAAGGCATTCATCTTAAGAAAAAGTAAAAAACTTTTTGGAAAATAAAACAAAAGCGATAACAGTAAGATGCAAAAATGATGCAACGGGGTGGTAGATTACGGACAGCAAAACAAGGAGGAACCATCCAATGAGTAAAATCAGAAATCGGGCAGTGGTACTGCTCTTGACGTTCAGTATGCTGCTGGGCCTGGCGGCCTGCGGCAAAGATAAGGACAACGCCCAGCAGCTCTCCGCCAAGGTATACGTGCCCCAGTACATAGACCTGGATCTGGATATGCTGGGAAATAACTACGACCTGGACGGCGGCTGCACCGACGGCACCAACATCTACCTGCTGGCCGACATCTATCCCGACTGGGAGGCCGGGGAGGAGGGGGATACCCGCTACGCCATCATCCGGGTCCCCCTGGACGGCAGCGAGCCCTCCGAGCTGGAGAACTTCCAGCCCGGCGAGCCTCCCGAGGGCTACGATGATGCCAATTCCTATTTGAACAACATCCGCATGGGCGCGGACGGGTCCCTCTGGGTAGAGGAGAACGTGAGCGCCACCAGCTACGACCTGCCGGAGACCTTCGACCCCGAGACGGAGTACATGTGGAACTACGAGGTGCTTGAGAACGTCAACCTGGAGTACCAGGTCCAGCTGGACTCTACCGGCACGGAGATCACCCGTATCGAGACCAGCGGTCTGGCGGAGAAGCTGGAAGCGGAGTGGCTCTACTCCGACGGCACCGCCTTCGACAAGGACGGGGACATGTATGTCAGCATGGATCGCAGGATTGCGGTGCTGGACGCCTCTCTGAACGTGCGCTTCACCGTGGAGGACGACAGCCTGTGGGGCGGCAGCCTGGTGCTGCTGTCGGACGGGACCGTGGGCGCGGTGGTGTCCGTGTCGGACACCATCAACCAGACCTATACCCGCCAGCTGCGCTCCATCGACAAGGACGCCAAGGACTGGGGGACCAGCTACGACCTGCCGGAGAACGCCTATGAGACCTACTCCGGCGGCGGGGACTACCTTTTCTATTACAAGAACGGCGAAACTTTGTACGGCTATAAAGCCGAGGTGGAGGAGGGAGCCGAACCCGGCGAGCGCCTTCTGAGCTGGCTGGACGCGGACATCAACTCCGATGACATCCAGTTTTTCTCCTTCCTGCCCGATGGCCGCGTGGTGGTCATGACCCGCTCCTGGCGGAGCGGCGGCGGACCGGATATCACGCTGGCCATCCTCACCGCGACGGACCGGTCCGAGCTGCCGGAGAAAGTCACCCTGACCTATGCCACCATGAGCCTGGGCCAGCAGGAGCGCAACCGGATCATTGAGTTCAATAAAACGAGCACCACCCACCGCATCGAGGTGACGGACTACAGCGAGTATGCCACCTCCGAGGACTACTTCGCCGGCCGTACCAGACTGAACACCGAAATCCTGACCGGAAATACGCCGGACATCATCAGCGTCTATGGCCTGCCCCTGCGGCAGTACGGGGCCAAGGGCATCCTGGAGGACCTGTGGCCCTTCATTGAGAAGGACCCCGATCTGGGTCGGGAGAAGCTGATGGAAAAGGTACTCGTTGCCGCCGAGCAGGACGGCAAGCTCTACCAGATCTTCGACAGCTTTTCCATCAACACCATTATTGGTTCCAGCAAGGTGGTAGGCGAGAACATGGGCTGGACCATGGCGGAGTTCCAGGAGGCGCTGTCCTCCATGCCGGAGGGCTGCACCGCCTTCGGCGAGGGGTACACCAAGAGCGATATGCTGGGCACCCTGCTCTATCAGAACCTGGACAGTTATGTGGACTGGGAGACCGGCGAGTGCTATTTCGACAGCGACAGCTTCAAGACCGCCCTGGCCTTCTGCAACACCTTCCCCTCGGAGTTCGACTGGGAGAACTATGAGTACAGCGAGGAGAACAGCGACACCGCCCGCATTGCCAGCGGCCGGCAGATGCTGAATAACACCAACATCTCCGACTTCCGCAGTATGCAGCTGTATGAGGCCCAGTTCGGCGGGGAGGAGGCCCTCCAGCGCTTCTATCTGAGCTATGACTACAGTCCCGAGGGTCATACGGTGGAGGTAAGCGACGTACCCGTGGTCGATCAGTGGGGCGGCACCAACGAGAGCGTCCGCGTGATCCCCGGCCGGTACATCACCTTCAAGGGCTACCCCATGGAGGACGGCAGCTGCGGCAGCAGCTTCAGCATCAGCAACGGCGTAGCCATCTCCAGCACCTGCAAGGACAAGGAAGCCGCATGGTCCTTCATCCGGGATCTGCTGCTCCCCGATGATGAGAACAATAATTACTGGCGCTGGAACTTCCCCGTCAACAAGGCGGACTTTGAAAAGATGGCGGCGGAGTCCATGGAAAAGGAGTACATGACCAACGGCGACGGCAGCCCGGTCCTGGATCTGGACGGCAATCCCATCGAGCAATCCAAGGGCGGCTGGGGCACCTCTGGCCTCAACATTGACACCAGAGCGGTCAGCCAGGAGGAGTACGACCAGATCATGGAGCTGTACAACGCCATTACCAATATCTCCGCCTATGATACCAGCATCTCCGACATCGTCAACGACGTAGCCGGCAGCTACTTCGCCGGTGATAAATCTCTGGACGACGCCGCCGATCTCATTCAGAATCGTGTAAAGACCTATGTCAATGAAAACCGTTAAGGAAAAGAAGCCGAAAAAAGAGAAAAAGCGGGCCGGGAAGGCCGGGAAGGCGCGGGGCAGCGACCACATCCGGGACGTCATGCACTCCGTGGCCTTCCTGACCCCCAGCGTGGCGGGGGTGGCGGTGTTTTTCATCCTGCCGTTTCTGGTGGTGGTGTATTACTCCGTCATCCGCTCGCCCATGAATCCGGACTTTGTGTTTCTGGACAACTTCATCGCCGTGATCAAGAATTCATCCTTCCGCACCGCCGCCAGGAATACCGCTATGTTTTCCGCCATAGCGGTGCCCCTGGCTGTGGTGCTGAGTCTGGGGCTGGCGCTGATGCTGGAGTGCCGCATCCCCTGCAAGAGCCTGCTGCGCACCTTTTTCCTCAGTCCCATGATGGTGCCGGTGGCGTCGGTGGTGCTGATCTGGCAGGTGGTGTTCCACTACCGGGGGACGCTGAACGTGATCCTGGACAATTTTAACGTGGACCCCATCGACTGGCTGAACAGCCCCTACTGCCTGCTGGTGATCGTGGTGCTGTTCCTGTGGAAGAACCTTGGGTACAACATGATCCTCTTCATGGCGGCGCTGAACAACATCCCCAAGGAGCTGCTGGAGGTGGCGGACGTGGAGGGGGCCTCGGCGGCCCACAAGTTTTTCAACATCAAACTCCGCTATCTGTCCCCCACGGTGCTCTTTGTAGCCATCCTCTCCATCATCAACTCCTTCAAGGTCTTCCGTGAGATCTACCTTCTGACGGGCGACTACCCCTACGACGGGCTGTATATGATGCAGCACTTCATGAACAACACCTTCAACAATCTGGACTATCAGAAAATGTCCTCGGCGGCGGTGCTGATGGCGCTGGTGATGGTGGCGCTGATCGCGCTGCTGTTCAAGGTGGAGGACATCTTCGGAAAGGACGTTGAGGGATGAAGAAGAAACACTATTTTGGCCGCTTCGCCCTGACGCTGCTGTCGGCGTTTTTCGCGCTGTGGTTCCTGATGCCCACAGTGCTGACCATTTCCAACTCCTTCATGACCCAGTCGGAGATCAGCGCCAACTACGGCAAGGTCTTCGCCAACGTCTCCGGCAGCGACGGCAAGGCGTACATCTCAGACCAGGTCAATCTGAAATTCATTCCGGACAAGGTGACCTTCAACCAGTACATCTCCGTGCTGATCCGCAGTCCGGAATATCTGCTGAAATTCTGGAACTCGGTGATACTGGTGGTGCCCATCGTCCTGCTGCAATTGGTGGTAGCGTCGGTCACGGCCTACGGCTTCACCCGCTGGCGGGGGAAAGTCCGCTCGTTCCTGTTTTTCTTCTATGTGATATTGATGCTGATGCCCACCCAGGTCACTCTGGTGCCCAACTATCTGGTCAGCGATTGGGTGGGGATATTGAATACCCGCTGGGCCATCATCCTGCCGGGTACATTCGCGCCGTTTTCGGTGTTCCTGCTGACCAAATCCATGCGGCGCATCCCCGTGTCGCTGATCGAGGCGGCCAAGCTGGACGGCTCCAGCGAGTGGCAGATATTCAAGGACATCTGCCTCCCCCAGTGCCGCAGCGCCCTGTACTCCATCGCCATCCTGGTCTTTATCGACTACTGGAACATGGTGGAGCAGCCCATCATCCTGCTGCCCAACGCGGACCTGCAGCCCCTGAGCGTCTATCTGTCCACCATCAACTCCAGCGAGGTGGGCCTGGCTTTTGCCATCGCCACCATCTACATGGTGCCCTCGCTGCTGCTGTTTCTCCACGGCGAGGACTACCTGGTGGAGGGCATCGCGCACCAGGGCTCGGTAAAGGGATGATGATCCATCCGTCAGATTTCCGCCAGACCAGTGTAGGGGCGCACATTGTGCGCCCGTTCTACCGACATGCACAGCAGTATTTCAGAAGCGGGCGCACAATGTGCGCCCCTACATGGATTTTACGTTTCAGCAGCCTGCGAAAACATACTGAAATTATGCTCCATTCCCCTAACCCCGTTGAAAGGACGATACATCTATGGAAGTGAAGGAAAAATCCAAAAAGAGGGAACTGATTAAGACCATCGCTATCATTTTCTTAGCGGTGCTGTTGGTGCTGACCTTCTTTTCCCAGACGATCATGAACTATTCTCTGCCCGAGGTATCCACCCAGATGGTGACCTCCGGCACCATCAACGCCAAGATCCGCGGCAGCGGCACCATCGCGGCCAACGAGAGTTATGAGGTGATGCTGGAACAGACCCGGGAGATCCGCTCCGTCTGCGTCAAGGTAGGCGACAAGGTGGAGGTAGGCGACCTGCTGTTCGTCCTGGGCGACGTGGAGAGCGAGGAGCTGAAAGCCGCCCAGGAGGCCCTGGAGCGTGCCCGCATCAGCTATCAGGAGCAGGTCCTGAACAATTCCAAGAGCTACGCCGAGGACAACCAGCGGATCAAGGAGCTCCGCGAGGACCTGCAAAAGGCCATCGCCGAGCGGGACGCCAACTATGTCACCGATGAGGAGGTGTCCTTCGCAAAAGGAGACCTTGCCGCAATGGAGGCCAATAAGCGGTCCACGGATTTCACCGTGACTGAGCTGGAGGCTTTGCAGACCGAGAATGACGAGTACAAGGAGGCCCAGGAGGAAGTCACTGCGCTGAAGTCTACGGTGGACAGCCTGACGAAGGAAATAGAGGGGTATGAAAGTCAGCTGTCAGACCTGGGCGGCTCCGAGGCGGATTATAACGCTCTTAATACGGCGCGGCAGAACTTGAATGAAGCCCAGGCCAAATGGAACAATGATTTTGATGCAAACTCAACAGCATACGATAATTTGATTAAGGAGATAATTAACCAATATCCTGGAAGTGGTGCGAGTTCAGCAAAAAATATTACTGCAGCACAATTTAATCAACAAAGCAGCTACATTGACAGATATTTTGCTGGACTTACGGAAGAGACAGAAGGTCCAGACCAAAAGGAATGGAACCGCGTCTATGATTTACTTGCAGCAGACATGAGCGCTATCGAGACGGCAGAAAAGGCATATAATCAGGCGGCTGCAAGCTTCAGCCAAGCGGAAAGCAGCGCCACCAATAACCGCGATGCCATCCAGCGGAAGATGAACGACGCCCGGGCCAATCTCTCCGCAGCCCAGAGCAACCTTCGCGCGGCCCAGCAGCGTCTTGACTCCGCTTCCAGTGCCAACACCCAGCTGAAGGAGCAGATCAACACCTGGAAAGCTGTCCAGCGCGAGCAGGAGGCCGCTATCGGTGAGTTAAAGACCAAACTGGAAGAACTGGAGACCAAGCAAAAAGCCTACAAGGATGCTGCGGCCACCGTAGACGCGAAGCAGCGCGAGCTGGAGAGCTCCATGACCGGCGACGGCATTGACAAGCAGCTTGACAACCTGGCCCTCCAGACCCTGAACATGGAGATCGAGAAACAGCAGGAGCTGGTAGACAAGTATAAGAAGGACTCCGTGGACGCGGAGATCCACGCCCAGGTTTCCGGCGTCATCAGCGCCATCAACGTCTCCGCCGGAAAGAAGAACGACCCCAGCCAGGCCCTGGCCACCATCGACGTGGTGGACCGCGGCTACATCATCAAGATCCCCGTCACCAACGACCAGGCCAAGCAGGTGAAGGTAGGCGACACTGCCGAAGTAACAAACTACTACTGGGGCAACGACATCACCGCCACCCTGGAATCCATCGCGGCGGACCCCTCCAACGCTGGCCAGGGCAAGCTGCTGGTGTTCCGGATCACCGGCGACATCGACTCCGGCACCAATATCAGCCTCTCCATCGGCCAGCGCAGCGCCAATTTTGATTCTATCGTGCCCAAGAGCGCCATCCGGGAGGACGCCAACGGCAAATTCGTCCTGGTGGTCACCAGCAAGAGCACGCCCCTGGGCAACCGCTACACCGCCACCCGCGCCGACGTGCAGGTGCTGGCGGAGGACGACACCAGCGCCGCCGTTTCCGGCCTGTCCAGCAATGATTACGTGATCACCACGTCCAGTAAGCCCCTGGATGCCGGCAGCCAGGTGAGGATGGTGGAGAATCCATGACGAGGCCCAACCTGTTCAAAAGGATCATTACCGCCATCAAGGGCTTCGGCTTCAAGCAGTGGTTTCTGCTGATCCTAAACGTGGTACTGGTCCTGGGTTCCATCACCTGCGCTCTGGGACTCCGCCGCGTCAGCGGCACGCTGGACACCCTCACCGCCGCCCGGCGGTTCCAGGGGGCGGGGGAGACCCGCTATGCCCAGCTGGCCTGCTATCTGCCCGTGGACGACGGCAAGACGGAGGATGACATCCGCTCCTTCCGCCAGAGTCTGGAGAGCAAAATGACCGAGCAGTCCCTGGA
Source organism: Oscillibacter sp. (assembly GCA_014799915.1). Taxonomy (GTDB): domain Bacteria; phylum Bacillota; class Clostridia; order Oscillospirales; family Oscillospiraceae; genus Pelethomonas. Next base: position 14,880 of record JAAVHD010000032.1, on the reverse strand, counting down.
GGCCGCCGAAGGCGGGCGGCTGTATCTGGACGCCTACTATGGCGTCACAAACCTCACCGTCAGCTCCGAGAACAGCGGCAGCACCTCGGTGAAAGCCGTGGGCGTGGGAGGAGAATTTTTCTACTTCCACCCGCTGAACCTCCGCTCCGGCTCCTACATCAAGGAAGGCGACCTGATGGACGACCTGGTGCTTCTGGACGAGGAGCTGGCCTGGAAGCTGTTCGGCGGCACCAACCTGACGGGGCTGACCGTGACCATCAACGACGTGCCCTTTGTGGTCTCCGGCGTGGTCTCCCGCGAGACGGATTTCGCCACCGAAAAGGCCTACACCGGCGACGGTGGCCTGTACATGTCCTTTTCCGCCATGAGCCGCCTCAACGAGAACGCGGATATCACCGCCTACGAGGTGGTCATGCCCAACCCCATCACCGGCTACGCCAGGGGGATACTGTCGGATGCCTTCCCTATCGGGACAGGCGACATTGTGGAGAATTCCAGCCGCTACAGCCTGCTCCACCTGTGGGACGTGATCAAGGACTTCGGCCAGCGCTCCATGCGCCTCAACGGCGTGATCTACCCCTACTGGGAGAACGCCGTCCGCCTGACGGAGGACTACGCGGCGCTTCTCCTTCTGCTGACCGTACTGCTGGCACTGTACCCTCTGCTGACGGCGCTGGTGCTGATTATCCGGGACATCCGCCGCGCCTACCGCTTTGCCAAGGTCAAGATCCCCGAGAAGGTGGACGAGGCGGTGGAGAAGCACCGTGAGGAGCGCCTGGAAAAGACATTTGAGAAGAAAGAGGAGGAGGGGAAGCCGGATGGCGGATCTGAGCCTTCGTAAGGTAAAAAAGGTATATGACAACACGGTGGTGGCGGTGCAGGCATTTGACCTGGAGATCGCCGACAAGGAGTTCATCGTGCTGGTAGGCCCCTCCGGCTGCGGCAAGTCCACCACATTGCGGATGGTGGCCGGTCTGGAGGAGATCACCGAGGGTGAGATCTACATCGGGGGCCGGAAGGTCAACACCGTGCCCCCCAAGGACCGTGACATTGCCATGGTCTTCCAGAACTACGCCCTGTATCCCCACATGACAGTCTATGACAACATTGCCTACGGCCTGAAGCTGCGGAAATTCCCCAAGCGGGTCATCGACCAGAAGGTCCGGGAGGCGGCGGAGATCCTGGATATCTCGGAGCTTCTCAAGCGCAAGCCCAAGGCCCTCTCCGGCGGCCAGCGCCAGCGCGTTGCCATAGGCCGGGCCATTGTCCGTGAGCCCCAGGTGTTCCTGATGGACGAGCCCCTTTCCAATCTGGACGCCAAGCTGCGCAACCAGATGCGCTCGGAGATCATCAAGCTGCGCCAGAAGGTGAACACCACCTTCATCTACGTCACCCACGACCAGACCGAGGCCATGACCCTTGGCGACCGGATCGTCATCATGAGGGAGGGCTTTGTCCAGCAGGTGGGCACGCCCCAGGAGGTGTTCCATCACCCGGCCAATCTCTTTGTAGCGGGCTTCATCGGCACGCCCCAGATGAATATTTTTGACGCCCAGCTGGTCCGGGAGGGTGAGACCTACTTCGTAGAGGCAGGGAACGCCCGGGTAAAACTCTCCCCGGAAAAGACCGCCCGCCTCTTATCGGCGGACGTGGACAGCCAGCCGGTCAAGCTGGGCCTGCGCCCCGAGCATTTGACGCTGACGGAGGAGGAAAACGCCATCTCCGCCACCGTGGATGTATCGGAGATGATGGGCAGCGCAGTCCATATCCATGTCAACGCCTGCGGCCAGGACGTGGTGGTAGTAGTGCCCCTGGGGGAGGAGGAAGAGGACGGGAGCCTGCCCATGGGCAAGCCGGTCCGCCTGACCTTCCGCGGCAGCGCGGCCCACGTCTTCGACGTAGAGACCGGCCACAATCTGGAGTACCCCCAGCCCAAAGAGCAGATTGCGGAGCCCCCTGCCGAAGAACCGGAGTCCCCCGAGACTCCCGCACAGGAGCCGGAACCCCCTGCGGAGCCCCAGCCGGAACCCGTACCAGAGCCCCAGCCTCCCGCACCCCCCTACCCGGCGGGCCTGGATTCGACAGAGAAAATCATTGCGGAAACAGTTGCCGAGGCAATGAACGATCCCTTTACTGAATAACGCAAAGAAACGCCGTCCGGGCATCGAGCCCGGACGGCGTTTTTATCTGCAAATTTATTATGCGAATCACCGTCTGACGGAAACTCCCGGGCGCTGTTTGCCGTATAAACGGCAAATGCGCTTGAAAGCCGCGCATAGTTTGGGATTGTGCTGTGGAGGCGATTTTTTTGAGCGCGGCTTTTGGGGAATTTCGCGCCCTGCGGGGCGCGACCAGAGGCTCTGCCTCTGGACTCCGCCACCTTTGAAAAGGTGGACGAAACTTTTATAATTCTTCTGCCTGCCCCTCCTGCTTCTTCTGCGGCGCATGTTTCTCAAACGCCCGCTCGATCAGAAAGGAAGCCAGCAGCGCCTCCGTACACGGCACAAAGAAGACCGGAAACAGAAACCGCCTGCACGCCCATGCACTCACACCCAGCAGCACCACCAACAGAAAACTGGAGGGCAGATGAACAAGGGTAAACTGCCACGCGGTACGGTTCAACCCCCCGAAAGAAAAGTTGAACCTGGACAGCAGCGGAAACATCCAGGCAAGAATACCCAAGGCGAAGAACAGCAGCAATACCACCACCGCAGCCGCCGCCAGCACAAACCAAGGCTCCTGCTCCGCCGTGCCCACGAACTGCCCGACCCACGCGAGGGCCGCAATGACCGCCCCCCACAGCAGGGTAGCGGGGATCGTGATCTTCAGTTCCCGCCGGAAGGTCCGGAAAAACCGGGCATAGGTCCCCGCCTCCTCCCGCCGGATACCGTGAACGGCAGCGTCATACAGCGCAGTAGACGCCGCACCTACGGTTACCACCGGGATGCTGCAAAAGAACCAGCAGACGCTCAGCACCATAATATCAAGAATCCGACTGCACCAGCGCCATAGAAAAGCGTCCGGGTTAAACAGGTTACCCATTTTCCACCAGTTCAGGCACCAGCTTCGCCAGCGCGGCGGCCAGATTGGCATGGCCCTTGCTGGTCAGGTGCATGAAGTCGATGGTGTTGAACTCCGCCCCGCACTCGTTAGCGTCCAGGAAGTGGCACCCCACCTCCTCCGCCACACGCTTGTAGTGGGCGGGGAGCTTCCGGGATTTTTCCACGCAGCCATGGCCCATGGTGCCCATCTCGTCGGCCACCGGGGAGGTCAGTACGCCCTCGCCAATGACCGGCGGCGCGACAATGAGAATGTTGGGCTTGCCGCCAGGCCCCCAGCAGTCGGTGGTCTGGGCCTTCTGCACCAGGCGGCGCATCCCCAGGCTGATGGCGAAAGCGTTCATGCCGAAGCGCTCCTTGCTGTCGTTGGTGCCCAGCATGATAATGAGCAGGCTCACCGGCTCGTGGCTTTTCAGACAGGGCCAGAGGTAGTGCAGCGCGTCCAACCCCTCGTAAAGCGGGTCGGAGAACACCGTAGTCCGGCCCGATAGGCCCTCCTCAAAGACCACGTAGTCCTCACCCAGCGCCTTTTGCAGCAGGCAGGTCCACCGCTCGTCCTCGTTGAACCGGGCCAGAGCGGGTTCGGCGCAGTCGGCGGGGTCGGCGCAGTAGCCGTGGGTGTTGGAATCGCCCAGGCAGATGATGTGTTTTTTCATTGGTACAGCGCTCCTTACTTCACGATTTCCGGCAGGGACGCGGCGGCGGCGGACTGGCCCACCCGGCGGAACTTCTCGTCCGGCAGCGTGGGATTGATCTGTGCGGCGATTTCCGGGTACTCGTCAGCCATGACCTCCTTGCAGGTGGAGAGGATCAGGTCGCCGCCCTTGCCGGACATGACCCGGCCCAGCAGCAGCACATGCTTGAAGTGGTAGAGATCAAAGTAGAACGCCAGCGCATGGGCCAGATACACGCCGATGGAGGAATAAACGTCCGCCGCCCGGGGATCATCCTCGGCCATCAGCTTCTGGACAACCTTCAGTTTCTCAGCGGGGGACAACGCCTCGTCCAGCTCGATCCCCGCCCTGGGGGCCAGCTTGATCACGCCGTCCTGAGAAAAATACTTCACGCCGCAGCCAATGTCGCCGCTCCACTCGTCCCGCATGGCATCCTCGGCAGCGTCCACAGGGACGAAGGCCAGCTCATTGAGCCACCCGGTGATCCGTCCCTGGGGGTCCACATAGCCCACGGCCTCGCTGGTTCCCATGGCGATACCCAGCACATTGTCCTCCTCCAGACTCATAGCGCCCGCCAGAGCGGACACGTCGCCGTCGTTGGCCACGGCGTAGGGCACATCGCCGAAGGTGTCGGTAATAGCCCGGATATAGATGTCCTTGACCTTGGCGTCAAAGAGATCCTTGGGCACCTGGAGGAACAGGGAGGCGTTCATAGTCCGGTCGTTGATGTACACACCGGCGGAGGAGACACCCACCGCGTCTACCCGGGGCATGTGCGCCGCAGCGGATTTGAGGGCGGCGACAATGCCGTCATAGTGGTAGTCCGGGTCGGAGTTGATCTTGGGGAACCAGACCACCTCCTCGTCGAACACGCTCTCGCCGTCGATGACGGCGGACACCTTCCGGTCGCTGCCGCCCGCGTCAAAGCCGATACGGCAGCCGTCCAGATGGCGGCCGATGGCCTTGGGGCTGTCCTTGACCTCGGGGAGCTTGTCGCACATCACCACCTCGAAGGGGTGCTCGAACACGTTCGCCATATAGTCCCAGTCGAACTCCTGGCACCCGCCCGCAGCGTAGGCCTCGTTCAGGTAATCGCAGATATCCTGGCTGCCCCGGACATAGACCCGGAAGCCGCCCTTCATCCAGAGGATGGTCTTCACCAGGCGGTTGACGTAGTAGCAGTCCGCCTCCCGCATTTCCGGCGTGCCGTGGATGAACGTCTCACAGACCGCCATCTCGCCGCCGGAGCGCTCCACGGCGATGCCAAGGGGCTGCTTCGCGTCCTTCAAAAACGCCTGATTAAACTTGTAAAGAGGGATATACGCACTGTCCAGCTTGGGGGAATGCCGCAAAGTGACCTCAACGCCAAAACGGTTCATAGTAATCCTACCTCCATAAATCTCTCGTAAATCTCCGCGGTGCGGAGGGGAACAGCGCTATCATACCACGCACAGGGCCGTCTGTCACGTGTTTTTCAGGAAAAAGAAAAAAATTTTCGGAAAACTTTTTGTTGAAAAATTGCTTTCAGTGTGGTAGGATGAAACAGTAAGCTGTGGAATTTAACCAAATAGATTCCCGGCACAGGCAGAACTATCAGTCATTTTCGTATAGAAAGGTTGGATGGATATGGATCGAGCGAAACTGGAGCGCAGCCGTCAGTGGCTGCGGGAGGAGCTGGACCGCAGCGTCGGCTTCTGGCTCAAGTACGGCATGGACCCGGTGAACGGCGGCGTTTACACCTGCCTGGACCGGAAGGGAGAGATTTACTCCACGGATAAGAGCGTGTGGATGCAGGGCCGCTGCGGCTGGATCTTCGCCCACCTGTGCCACGTGTACGGCGTGAAGCAGGAGTGGCTGGACGCCAGCAAGAGCTGCCTGGACTTCATGGAGAAGTACTGTATCAACCGTGCCGCCGGTGACCGGATGTACTTCAGCGTCACCGCCGAGGGCAAGCCTTTGCGCCAGCGTCGGTACTGCTTCTCCGAGGCATTCTACTCCCTGGCCAACGCCGAGTACTACGGCGTCACCGGGGAGAAGGAGTGTCTGGACCGTGCCCGCCGGGCCTATGACCTCTACTGGGATCTGAACCACGGCATGGCCGACCCCACGGGCCTAGGCCCCAAGACCATCCCGGAGACCCGGCAGGGCCGGTCGTTCGGCGGTCCCATGATCATCCTCAACGTCACCGGCGTACTGCTGCGGGTGGACCCGGAGCGGAAGGCCCTCTACGAGGACCGCGCCCAGCAGTGCGTGGATGAGATCTTCAAGTACCACGTCAAGCCCGACCTCAAGTGCGTTCTGGAGAACGTGGACCCCGACGGCACGCCCCGTCTCTACCACACCGAGGGCCGCACCGTCAACCCCGGCCACGACATCGAGGGCTCCTGGTTCCTGCTGGAGCACGCCCAGCGTACCGGCGACAGGGAGCTGGTGGGCAAGGCGGCGCAGATCTTCGACTGGGCCATCGCCGCCGGATGGGACGATGAATACGGCGGACTGCTGTACTTCACCGACTGCCTGGGCAAGCCGCCGGAGGCCTATGAGCACGACATGAAGCTGTGGTGGCCCCACAACGAGATCCTCATTGCCTCCAGTATGCTCTACCGGGACACCGGGGACGAGAAGTATCTGGACTGGTTCTGGAAGACGGAGGACTACTGCCGGGAGCACTTCGCCGACCCGGAGTACGGCGAGTGGTACGGCTATCTGCGCCGGGACGGCAAGCCCACCATGCCCAGCACCAAAGGTTCCACCTTCAAGGGCCCCTTCCACGTGCCCCGTTCCCTCATCATCACCGAGCAGGTCCTGGGGGAGATCCTGGCGGAAAACTGATATAAGCCAGCCTGTCCGCGCTGGAAAGGAGAGGGATCATGACGGAAATAGATGCTTTTGAGAAGATCAGCAACACCTATTACTTTCTTACAGCCGCCGAAAAGAAGGTGGCAGACTACGTCATCATCCACCAGCGGGACACCCAGTATATGTCCATCTCTGAGCTGGCGGAGGCCTGCGGCGTAGCGGAGGCCACCATTTCCCGCTTCACCAAGCGGCTCAACTACAAGGGATATAACGCCTTCAAGCTGGCCGTGGCCAACTCCATTGCCGGCAGGTCCTCCAGCATGGGCAACCCCCTTTCCGGCGAGGTGCGGGCGGAGGACAGCGTCTCCGACATGTGCCAGAAGCTGTTCGCCGCTGAGCTGGACGCCATGGAGCAGACCCTGGGTCTTCTCCGCCCGGAGGCGGTCACCGCCGCCGGGGATCTGCTGGAGCAGGCGGACAAGGTGCTCTGCATGGGGCAGGGGGGCTCCATGGTCATGGCCCAGGAGGCCGCCCACCTGTTTTCCACCGCCTTCGGCAAGTATTTCGCCATATGCGACTCCCATATGCAGACCATCTCCGCCGCCCAGATGGGCCCCGGGGATGTGATCCTGTACATCTCCTACTCCGGGGCCACCCGGGATCTGCTGGAGATTTCGCAGTTGGCCCGGGGCCGGGGGGCGAAGGTCATCCTTGTCACCCGCTTCCCCAAGTCCCCCGGCGCGGCCCTGGCCGATGTGGTGCTCCAGTGCGGCACCAATGAGAGCCCTCTCCAGATGGGCTCCGTCGCCGCCCGGGTGGCGATCATCTTTGTGCTGGATGTGCTGTTCTCGGAGGTATGCCGCCGGGATCTGGAGGGCTGCCGGTCCCGCCGCCGTCAGGTGGCGGACGCGCTGGCCGAAAAACACGTATAGCGCCGGTAAAGGCTGCTGTCGATTTGTGCAAAACGACTAATTTTTGGAGAGAAAATTCAAAAATCAGAGATTCTGAAAATTCTTTTCAGAAAATCCTTGACTTTCGCGGCAATTTTTAGTACCATGCGTTTATGAAGTCCGAGACAGATTTCATAAGCTGCACCATGTAATGTTATGAAGGAGGATTTGAATGAAAATGAAGAAGTTTCTTGCTCTGCTCCTCGCCATGGTCATGACCATGGCTCTGGTCGCCTGTGGCGGCGGCCAGAATGACACCCCTGCCAACAACGATACCCCCGCGAATACCGACACCCAGGCTCCCGCTGACAACAATACCCCGTCCGAGCCCGCTCCTGCGGAGCCCACCGGCGGCGTCAGCGAGATCAGCCTGTGGACCTACCCCATCGGCAAGTGGGGCGATGAGGCCACCGTCAAGACCCTGACCGACGCCTTCACCGCCGAGACCGGCATCGCCGTCAAGGTGGAGTATCTGGCCTACGCCGACGGCGACGACAAGGTCAACACCGCCATCACCGCCAACGCCGCTCCCGACCTGATCATGGAAGGCCCCGAGCGTCTGGTTGCCAACTGGGGCGCCAACGGCAAGATGGTCGATCTGAGCGACATGTTTGACGACACCGACATGGCCGAGATCAACGCGGTGAACGAGGGCGTCATGAACGCCTGCACCCACACCAGCGGCGCGATCTACGAGTATCCCCTGGTCATGACCGCCCACTGCATGGCTGTCAACCTGACCGCCTTCCAGGAGGCCGGTGCTGACCAGTATCTGAATCTGGATACCCACACCTGGACCACCCAGCAGTTCATTGACGCTGTCGCGACGATGTACGCCTACTACAACGACACCATCGGCGCTGTGTTCTGCGCAGGCCAGGGCGGCGACCAGGGCACCCGCGCCCTCGTCAACAACCTCTATGGCGGCACCTTCACCAACGCCGAGCACACCCAGTACACCTGGGACGATCCCAAGAACATCCAGGCTCTCCAGCAGCTTCTGGACATGGACGGCATCGAGTATGACGCCTCCCTGGCCGGCGGCGACGAGATCGCCAAGTTCTATCAGGGCGCTCTGAAGATGGCTTTCTGCTGGAACATTGCCCAGCAGATGAACCCCAACGCCGCTGATACCGGCGCTGAGAAGACCGTCACCGGCGACGACATCGCCTTCATGAGCTTCCCCTCTGAGGATGGCAACTCCAAGCTGCAGGGCGGCATCTGGGGCTTCGGCATCTTCGATAACGGCGACGCCGACCGCATTGCCGCTGCCAAGCAGTTCATCAAGTTCATGTGCGACAGCGAGCACACCGTGGACGCCGTCAAGGCCGCCACTTACTTCGCCGTCCGCAGCGCCGCCGAGGGCACCGACCTGTCCACCATCTGGGCTGACGACGCCATCATGAACGAGTACACCAAGCTGATGCCCTATCTGGGTGACTACTATCAGGTCACTACCGGCTGGGCCGGCGCCCGTACCGAGTGGTGGAACATGCTCCAGGAGGTTGGCGCAGGCAATGACATTACCGCTGCCGTGGCCGCTCACGCTGCCGCTGCCAACGAAGCTGCTGCCGGCTAAGCGAATATAGCGCATGTCCAACGCATAAAGGGTTCGCGCGCTCCCTCCCCGCGATGCGCGGGAGGGAGCGCGCTTCCTGTATTCAGAGAAAACAGATCAAGTTNAGAGAGAGCGGTTTAATTGAGAAAGGGGTGTCCCACCTTGGCAAAATCCTCCAAGACGACCATGAGCCGGGCCTTACAGCGGCGTGAGAACGTCGCGGGCTANCTGTTCATGCTGCCCAGCCTGATTTTCTTCCTGGGCTTCGTCATCATCNCCATGTTCATCTGCATCGTCACCAGTCTGACCAATACCAACATGCACGATCCCGGCATGTTCGGCAGCTTNATCGGGCTGAAGAANTTCAGCGACCTGTTCCATGACGAGGTGTTCCTGAAAGGTCTGAAGAATACCTTNGTCATCGTGATCGTCAGCGTCCCCACGGTGTGNGCCTTCTCCCTGTGGGTGGCNTCCGCCATCTATAAGCTGTCGGGNCCCGTNCTGTCCGCNTTCCGCTGCATCTTCTATCTGCCNGTNGTCACCGGCTCCGTGGCGGTCACCGTGGTGTGGAAGTGGATGTACGACAACTACACCGGCATCCTCAACAGCGTGCTCAAGAGCACGGGGATNCTCGAGAAGGGCGTCAACTGGCTGGGCNANCCGAAGACGGCGCTGTGGTGCATNATCCTGATCCTGTTCACCACCTCCGTGGGCCAGCCCATCGTGCTGTACGTCTCCGCGCTGGGCAANGTGGACCAGACCCTGGTGGAGGCCGCCCAGGTGGACGGCGCGACGGATCTCCAGGTGTTCTGGANGATCAAGTGGGCCCAGATGATGCCCACNACNCTGTANATCCTGGTNATCACCACCATCAACTCCTTCCAGTGCTTCGCCCTGATNNANCTGCTGACCCAGGGCGGACCCAACCACTCCACGGACACGGTGATGTACTATATCTACTACACCGCGTTCAAGCTCACCGAGCAGAACGGCCACTTCGGCTACGCCAACGCCATGGGCGTGGTGCTGGCCATCTTCATCGGCCTGCTGTCCGCTCTCCAGTTCCGGCTGGCGAAAGAAAAGTAAGGGGGTGCGAGTATGAAANCGANCTAANGCGCGCAGCCGCGCATANNNGATNTTTTCNATCNTCGTTCTGGTGATCCTGGCGATNCTGTTCCTGTTCCCCCTGTACTGGATCATNACCGGCGCGTTCAAGCCCGCCACGGACATNTATGCNCAGAAGCCCGTGTGGTGGCCCTCTGAATGGGTGAGCACCAACTTCCAGAACCTTTTCAAGAAGCGTACCGCGCCGCTGTTCTCCATNTTCGGTATGGAAGGGCCCGTTGCGCCCGCCGCNTTCCGGTGGCTCATCAACACGGTNTTCATGTCCGTCACGGCCATGCTTCTCACCTGCGNNACTGCCGCCATGGCGGGCTACGCCCTGGCAAAGAAGCGGTTCGCGGGCCGGGCCATCCTGTTCTCCCTGATNGTGTGCGCCATGGCNCTGCCCAAGCAGGTCATCCTGATCCCNCTGCTCAAGGAGATGTCCTCCCTGCNCCTGTATGACAGCCTTTGGGCCGTGATCTTCCCCACAGTGGGCTGGCCCTTCGGCGTGTTCCTGATGAAGCAGTTCTCGGAGAGCATTCCAGGCGAGATCCTGGAGGCCACCCGCATCGACGGCGCCAGCGAGGCNAAGACCTTNATCACCGTGGTGCTGCCCATGGTCAAGCCGGGCATCGGCGCGCTGGCGATCTTCACCTTCATCAACGCCTGGAACGACTACTTCATGCAGNTGGTCATGCTGCCCAGCGGCAACAACTACACCATGCCCCTTGGTATTGCCTCCCTCCAGGCGGAGACCTCGGTGGACATGGGNCTGCTGATGGCGGGCGCGGCGCTGGCGTCNGTGCCTATCATCATCGTGTTCCTGATCTTCCAGAAGTACTTCACCCAGGGCATCACCATGGGCGCGGTCAAGGGGTGACGGCATGATTTACGCCAAGAACAAGGACGCGCTGTCCTACCTGGGNATTCACCCCAACCTGGACCTGGCGCTGGAGCANATCACAGAGGNGTANCTNGCCTCCGTGGGCGAGACACGGGTGGANCTGAAGGGCAGCGACGTGTACGCCACCCGNTTCACCTATGAGACNATNCCGGCGGAGGAGAGNTTNTTNGAGGCCCACAAGAACTATCTGGACATCCACATCATGACCGCCGGTTCCGAGCGGGTGGAGATNGCCCCGCCGGAGAAGCTGACGGAGTTTGACCGGGTGGAGGCCAACGATTTCTACGCCTACCGGGGCGANGGGGANTACAAGCTGGTGCTGTCNCCCGGAGATTTCCTGGTGGTATTCCCCGGGGACGCCCACCGGATCAAGATGCNGGTGGACGGTCCGGAGACGGTGACCAANGTNGTGTTCAAGGTCCGGATCCATTAAAAAGCAAGGAGGACNATACATTATGAGTGATCTTTCTAAATATCAGGGCATTTTNCCCGCNTTTTACGCCTGCTATGACAAGGACGGCNNNNTCAGCNCCGANGCCACCCGCGCCCTGGCGAAGCACCTGCTGGACAAGGGCGTCAAGGGCCTGTATGTTGGCGGCTCCTCCGGCGAGTGCATCTACCAGAGCGTAGCGGAGCGGAAGCTGACTCTGGAGAACGTCATGGCCGAGGTGGGCGGCAAGATGACCATCATCGCCCATGTGGCCTGCAACAACACCGCCGACAGCCGGGAGCTGGCCGCCCACGCCGAGAGCCTGGGCGTGGACGCCATCGCCGCCATCCCTCCCATCTATTTCAAGCTGCCCCCCGCCGCCATTGCCCGGTACTGGAATGACATCTCCGACGCGGCTCCCAACACGGACTTCGTGATCTACAACATCCCCCAGCTGGCGGGTGTGGCGCTGACGGTGCCCCTGCTGAAGGAGATGCTGAAGAATCCCCGGGTCATCGGTGTGAAGAACTCCTCCATGCCCGTGCAGGATATTCAGATGTGGCATGACGAGGGAGCGTTCGTGTTCAACGGTCCCGACGAGCAGCTGCTCAGCGGCCTGGCAGCCGGAGCGGGCGGCGGCATCGGCGGCACCTACGCCGCTATGCCGGAGCTGTACCTGGAGGTTTTCAAGTGCTTCCAGGCCGGTGATATGGCCAAGGGCCGGGAGGTCCAGAACGAGTGCTGCCGCATCATCTATAAGATGTGCTCCACCACGGGCAACATGTACGCAGTCATCAAGGAGATCCTCCGCCGCTCCGGCGGTCCCGATGTGGGCAGCGTGCGCCTGCCGCTGGCGCCGCTGGTGGAGAGTGATTCCCCCATTGTGGACGAGTGCGTGGCTATGATCAAGGAAGCAGTCGCAAAGTACTGCTGAACGCGTCATAACAGAACAAAAAGCGGACGATGCCGGCGGCATCGTCCGCTTTTACGGCGGGAGGGGCATTCTCTCTTTTCCCTGATTGATTTTCGCCTTTCTCCGTGATACAATAGCCGCTGCAAGAAACCGGGGGAGAGAGGAGAGAGTATGAGAGAGAACGTACAGCGCGGCACGACCGTGCAGACGGAGGGGAGTCCCTGGCGGCTCCTGCTCCTGTTTTCCCTCCCGCTGATGGCGGGCAATATCTTCCAGCAGCTGTATACCGTAGTGGACACTGCCGTGGTGGGGCAGGCGCTGGGGGTGGAGGCCCTGGCGGCGCTGGGGACGGTGGACTGGCTCAACTGGCTGACCCTGGGGACGATCCAGGGCTTTACCCAGGGGTTTTCCATCCTGCTGGCCCAGCGCTTCGGCGCGGGGGACTACGGCAAGCTGCGCCAGGCATTGGTCAACGCGATTTTCCTGTCCGTCCTCTGTGCCGTGGTGGTGACGGTGGGCAGTGAGATCATTGCGGAGCCGGTGGTGATCCTGCTCAGGACCCCGGCGGAGATCCGGCATATCTCTATGGCCTATCTGCGGCTGCTGTTTGCGGGACTGCCGGTGGTGACGGCGTACAACTTTGCCGCGGCGGCTCTCCGGGCCCTGGGGGACGGAAAAACCCCGCTGGTGGCTATGGTGGCGGCGTCCCTGACCAATATTGCCCTGGATTTTCTGTTCGTTCTGGGTTTTCACTGGGGCGTGCGGGGGGCGGCCATCGCCACCATCATTGCCCAGTGTCTGGCGGCGGCCTGCTGTATCTGGCGGTTGTGCCGGATCGAGGTTTTGCGCCTGTCCCGGGAGGACTGGCGGCTGGAAGGCGCGCTGTGCAGACGGCTGATGACCCTGGGCCTGCCCATGGCTCTGCAAAATTTCATTATCGCCGTGGGCGGCATGATCATCCAGACCATCGTCAACGGCTTCGGCGTGGCCTTTATCGCCGGATTTACGGCAACCAATAAGCTCTACGGCGTACTGGAGGTGGCTGCCACCTCCTATGGCTATGCCATGACCACTTACGCCGGACAAAACCTGGGAGCCGGGAAGCTGGACCGTATTTCCCAGGGAATGCGGGCGGGACTGGTAATTGCTTTGGTTACCTCGGCGACTATTGCGGCGGTGATGCTGGTGTGCGGCCGGTGGTTCCTGTCCTGCTTCATCTCCGCCGATGCGGCCCAGAGTGAAGCGGCCCTGGCTGCGGCGATGAAGTACCTGAGGCTGATGTCGCTGTGCCTGCCGGTCCTGTATATTCTGCATGTGACCCGCAGTTGTGTCCAGGGACTGGGCAACACCCTGCTGCCCATGGCGTCCGGCATGTCGGAGTTTGTTATGCGCACCGGCGGGGCGCTGCTGCTGCCGGGGATCATGGGGGAGACCGGGGTCATGTGCGCGGAGGTGCTGGCGTGGTTTGGGGCGGATCTGATATTGGTGCCCAGCTATTTTATTGTAATGGGTAAGCTCCGACGCCAGAGCGATGGGAAAAGGGAGGAAATCATATGACGGAGAAGGTTCATTTCCAGCGGCGGGAGAATCTGCCCATGCCGCTTAATTTTCTGGCTTCGCCGGAGGCTCTGGCGGAGTGGTATGCTGGAGGATTGTTGTGGAGTCTGGAGCATGGGGAGAGGGTCCTTTCGATTTCCTGCTTTGACACGAAGATGGCCTATGGTTTTGATATGAACCGGGCAGCACAGGCGGTGCTGCGAGCGGTGACGGATTTCCTTTATGACCACCCGGAGGTGGAGAGGCTGGATATTCTCTGCGGAGATGACGCAAGCTGGAGGGCTTATAATTTTTACTGGAACATGCTGTATGCGGAGCATAAGCCGGAGCATTGATACAGATTCAGTTTTCAAGGTTCGCTTTGCACGACCTTTTGTTCAGCCCGGTGTGCTGGCCGGTACCTGGCCGGGGTTCGACTTGCTTCAGGGCCCTCGCCTCGGAGGTTAGTCTTCCCTCAAGGTTAACTGGAAACAAGGGGAAAGTTGTTAGGTAGAGGGCAACCTTTTGGAAAATTTTTGTTTCTGGTGTTATGCGGAGGGGCCTTTTGGTTCGCGGGCGGATGATATCCGCCCCTACGGGGGTATCCCGGATAGCGCGCATAGGCCCTTGAGAAGCGGGCGAGCAATGCTCGCCCCTACACCAGTTGTTGCGTTTCCTGCATTCTGCGTTAGACGCACCCTGGGAGGCAGTCATCTTTAACAGGGCGTCAGCCGGAGTCGTTCGACCACCAAGCTAAAGATTACGGTTTCCAACTCAGTGGCTGAAATTCCCCCGCTTGCACCCAATCCAAGGAAACTCCCCCGTATAGGGAAGCGGCACGCATGTGCCGCCCCGTCAAGGGAGTCTTGAACCGTAGGTTCAAGCGCGTTTTTGCCTTCTTTTGTCGCGCGACAAAAGAAGGCGCGGAGTCCGGGGCCGCGTAGGTCCCGGGC
>JAAVHD010000031.1 GCA_014799915.1 Oscillibacter sp. | reverse complement strand
TTTTTTTTTCTTTGTCGCCACCTGTGGCGCCTCCTATCTGCCAATCGCCTGTCTACCAAGGGTTTCCCTGGTGCACACCTGGCGCCTCAAGCCAATATGCGCAAATTTAAGCCGGTTTAACCTTCCTGAGAGGCAGGGGAAATGTATAAATCTAAGGGCAATTTTATCACAGAGGAAAATATAAACTTTCTGATAACTCTGCCGTAACCCAGTAGCTATTCCAACAAAAGTGTGGTACTGTGTGTCGTTACCAAAACAAGGAGGTAACTCGCATAGCCAAAAGACGTGCAAACGGAGAAGGGAATATTCGCAAGCGAAAGGATGGCCGATTGGAAGACCGATACACCGCAGGTCACGATCCAGAGACAGGTAAGACCATCTACAAGAACGTGCTGGGCAGGACCCAGGCAGAAGTCAAGAAAAAACTTAAGAAAGCAATCGAAAAAAGCTCTGCCCCGGACCCAAGCAAAGCTGGCCAGTACACGGTCGGTCAATGGCTGGACACTTGGCTGGAGGATTACGCCAAGCTGAGCATACGCCCATCCTCCCACAAGACCTACCGAGGCTTCATAGAAAACCACATCAAGTTGGCAGTTGGAAATATCCCGCTGGAGAAACTGACCTCCATGGATCTGCAAAGGTTATATAAGAAACTGCTGGAATCCGGCAGAGTGGACCGCATCGAGGCCAGAAACAAGCCCAAGGGTCTCAGCGTCAAGACAGTGCGGAACATCAACCAGATGATCTCCTCCGCCTGCAACTGTGCAGTGGAGCAGCGGATCATCACCACGAACCCCACCAGGGGCTGTGCGCTCCCGAAGCTGGAGAAGAAGGAAATGAAAATTCTTCCTCTGGATTTCCTTGATACATTTTTCGAGGAAGCAAAACGTAGCGGTGTGTTTGAGCTGTACTACATCGACCTCTCCACGGGCCTGCGACGAGGTGAGTTGCTTGGGCTGAAATGGGGCGATATTGACCTGAACAAGGGCATTATCCGAGTCCAGCGACAAATCCTACGCCAAAATGGAGCAGTAGTAGAAGCCCCCCTGAAAACAAAAAACTCCTACCGCAATATTGCGATAGGGACTGATGCAGTAGAGCTTCTTCGACAAATGAAGCTGCAATCCACCAGCGAGTACGTGTTTCCCTCCCCGACCGGAGGTCCAATCTCCCCGGACAGCGTCCTACATATGCTCCAACGAGTGCTGAAACGAGCCGGGCTGGAAAAGATACCCTTTCACGCACTCAGACACACATTCTCAGTACTGGCCCTCCAGAATGGCGTAGACATCAAAACCTTATCTGCCATGCTGGGCCACTACTCCGCAGGCTTCACCCTGGACACCTACGCCCATGTCACCACCGCAATGCAGACCAAAGCAGCTAACACCGTCAGCAGCTTCCTCTCCGGTGCTATCCAGTAATTCCCCCGTATGGGTCAAGATATGGGTCAAAAGGGGCAGCCCAAAATAAACTCCAGCAAAAAGTACAAAAACCAAACAAAACTCCGGTGAAATCAACTGATTTCACCGGAGTTTTGGCACGCCGTGAGGGATTCGAACCCCCGGCCTTCTGGTCCGTAGCCAGACGCTCTATCCAGCTGAGCTAACGGCGCGTGTCCTCTCAGACAGCTTATGTATCATACCACAACTTTTCAGAAAAAGCAAGAGGAAAATCCAAATTTTTCAAAAAATTTTTTCGCTCTTTTCCAAAAGCGAGGGGGCTGCCGCCCCCTCGCAAAAGACATCACTCAATCAAACTCTTCCCGTCCATCTCTGGCGGGCAAGCCAGACCCATAATGTCCAGAATAGTCGGCGCGATATCCGCCAGCCGTCCGGAATGGAGCTTGGCGTCAGCGCCCACCAGAATAAAGGGCACCAGATTGGTGGTATGTGCGGTCATAGGCGAACCATCCGCCTTCCGCATCTCCTCCGCATTACCGTGATCAGCGGTAATCATCGCAATACCGCCCATAGCGCGGGTAGCATCCACCACCCGGCCCACGCAGGCGTCCACGGTCTCCACAGCCTTCACAGCCGCGTCATACACCCCGGTGTGTCCCACCATGTCACAGTTGGCAAAGTTGAGGATGATCACATCATAGTTGCCGGACTCGATGCGCTCCACGCACTTGTCCGTCACCTCCACCGCGCTCATCTCCGGCTGGAGATCGTAGGTAGCCACCTTAGGAGAGGCCACCAGTACCCGATCCTCTCCAGGGAAGATCTCCTCGCTGCCGCCGTTGAAGAAGAAAGTCACATGGGCGTACTTCTCCGTCTCCGCAATACGCAGCTGCGTCATACCCAGAGAGCTGAGATACTCACCCAGCCCGTTCTTCACCAGGTTCCGGGGAAATGCCACCTGCACGTTGGGCATAGTCGCATCATACTCAGTGGTGCAGATATAAGTCACTGGGAAGATCTCCCGCTTAAACCCATCGAAGTCCGGGTCCACAAACACCCGGGTAATCTCCCTCGCCCGGTCAGGGCGGAAGTTGAAGAAAATAATGCTGTCGTTGTCAGAGATCATGCCCTCGCTGTCGCAGACCACCGGCTCCACGAACTCGTCCGTAAGGTTGTTGGCATAGCTCTTGGCCACTGCGTCCACAGGGTCAGGATTCTGGTTCCCCTGCCCGTAGACCATCGCATCGTAAGCCGCCTCCACGCGGTCCCAGCGCTTGTCACGGTCCATGGCATAGAACCGCCCCATGACCGTAGCGATCTTACCCACGCCGATCTCCTTGCATTTCTCCACTGTCTCAGCCACAAACCCCTTGCCGCTGGTAGGAGACACATCACGCCCATCCAGAAAGGCATGGATATATACCTTCGTCAGCCCCTTCATCTTCGCCATTTTCAGCAGGGCCCACAGGTGGGTCTTGTGGGAGTGGACGCCGCCATCGGAGAGCAGTCCGTACAGGTGCAGAGAGCTGCCATTTTTCAGGCAAGCCTCCATAGCTGCACAGTAAGCGGGATTCTCAAAGAAGCTGCCATCCTCAATGGAGCGGGTGATCCGGGGCAGATCCTGATATACGACCCGTCCGCCGCCGATGTTGGTGTGGCCCACCTCGCTGTTGCCCATCTGCCCGTCGGGCAGACCCACGTCCAGCCCGGAGGCGGAGAGGGTGGTGTGCTCGCACTCGGCAAACAGGCGATCCAGTACCGGCGTTTTGGCGTGGACAACGGCGTTGCCGTCGGAATCACTGCGCATACCGAAGCCGTCCATGATGATCAGAGTTGTAGGTGTCTTGTTCATAATTACCTCGAAATTCTCAATCTTTTTGGAAAACGCGCTTATGCGAGGCAGCACCCGCCCTCCCGGCGGATACTGCCTCGCTAAAGTTATTTCTTACTCCTGGTTGGCCGCGTTGATGATGTCCACGAACTGGTCGGGCTTCAGGGCGGCGCCGCCGATGAGGCCGCCGTCCACGTCGGGCTGAGCCAGCAACTCGGCAGCGTTCTTGGGGTTCATGGAGCCGCCGTACTGGATGGTGATGGAGCGGGCCACCCGTGCGCCATAGAGGTTGCGGATGACGGCACGGATGCTGGTGCAGACCTCAGCGGCCTGCTCGGCGGTAGCGGTCTTGCCGGTGCCGATGGCCCAAATGGGCTCGTAAGCGATGACGCACTTGCGCACCTTCTCGGGGGCCACGCCGGACAGAGCGCTCTTGACCTGCAGAGCGATGAGCTCCATGGTCACGCCCATCTCACGCTGCTCCAGGCTCTCGCCCACGCAGATGATGGGGTGCAGTCCGGCCTCCAGGGCGGCATGGACCTTCTTGTTGACGGTGACGTCGGTCTCGCCGAAGTACTGGCGGCGCTCGGAGTGGCCGATGATGACGTACTTCACGCCCAGATCCTTGAGCATGTCGGCGGACACTTCGCCGGTGTAGGCTCCGGAGGGCTCATAGTACAGGTTCTCGGCGCCCACGGCGACGCGCATGTCCTTGAACGCCTTCAGGGCGGCGGGGATGTTGACGAAGGGGACGCACACCACGACCTCGCACCACTTGGCGCGGGGCAGGATGGGCTTGAGCTCCTCGGCGAACTTCTTGGTCTCGGAAGCGGTCTTGTTCATCTTCCAGTTGCCAGCGATGATAGTTTTGCGGTATCTACGGTTCATGACGATCTTTCTCCTGTTTTATTATATGAAATTTATAAAAATAAATGAATCATATCAAGGGGAGCGGGACATCAACAGTCCCCCGGCTCCCAGTATTAATAAGTTACTTATCCAGCAGGCAAGCCACGCCGGGCAGCTCCTTGCCCTCCATGAACTCCAGGGAAGCGCCGCCGCCGGTGGAGATATGGGTCATCTTGTCGGCATAGCCCAACTGCTGCACAGCCGCCGCGCTGTCGCCGCCGCCGATGATGGTGATGGCGGAGGTCTTGCTCAACGCCTCAGCCACGGCCTTGGTGCCCGCGGCAAACTTCTCAAACTCGAACACGCCCATAGGCCCGTTCCAGATCACGGTACCGGCGTCCGCCACAGCGTCGCAGTACAGCTTCACGGTCTCCGGCCCGATATCCAGGCCCTGCCAGCCGTCGGGGATCTCACCGGCCTTGACCACCTTGCTCTCCGCGTCGGGCGCAAACTTGTCGGCAATGACGGTATCCACGGGCAGGAGCAGCTTCACGCCCTTTTCCTTGGCCTTCCCCAGCATCTCGTTGCAGTAATCCAGCCAGTCGGCTTCCAGCAGGCTGTCGCCCACGCTGCCGCCCTGGGCCTTGGAGAAGGTGTAGGCCATGCCGCCGCCGATGATAATGGTGTCGGCGATCTCCAGCAGGTTGTTGATCACGCCGATCTTGCTGGACACCTTGGAGCCGCCCAGGATAGCCACCAGGGGCCGCTTGGGATTGGCCAGCGCGCCGCCGATGAAGTCCAGCTCCTTCTGGATCAGGAAGCCGGAGACGGCGGGCAGATAAGCGGCCACACCGGCAGTGGAGGCGTGAGCGCGGTGCACAGCGCCGAACGCGTCGGACACATACACGCCGTCAGCCCCGGCCAGATCAGCCATCGCCTTGGCCAGCGCGGGATCGTTCTTGGTCTCGCCCTTCTCAAAGCGGGTGTTCTGGAGCAGGAGGAGCTCGCCGCTCTTCAGCGCGGCGGCCTTGGCCTGGGCATCGGGGCCCACCACGTCGTCCGCCAGGATCACCGGCTTGCCCAGCAGCTCGCCCAGCCGTGCGGCCACGGGCTCCATGCGCAGCTCGGCCAGGGACTTCTTCCACTTCTCCTCGGTAATGGAGGCCTCGTCCTTGCCCTTCTCCATCTGCTTCTTCTTGTAGGACTCAAAGGTTGCCACCGGCTTGCCCATGTGGGAGCAGGCGATCACCGCCGCGCCCTGGTCCAGCAGATACTGGATGGTGGGCAGAGCGGCCCGGATGCGCTTGTCGTCGGTAATGACGCCGCTGCCATCCTTGGCCATGGGCACGTTGAAGTCGCAGCGGAGCAGAACCTTCTTACCCTTGACGTCCACATCCTTGACCGTCTTCTTGTTGTAATTCATAGTTTCTTGCAGCTCCTTTCAAACATTTAGTTCAATTGGTTTGATTGGCAAATAAACGGCATGTCACCCATCTCCCCCACGCCCAGCAGACCGGGGAACCCGTTCTGCCTGAGCGCTTCGTAGATCAGGATGGCGGCGCTGTTGGCCAGATTGAGGCTGCGCGCCTCGTCCACCATAGGAATACGGATGCATCTCTCCCTATGCTTTTCCCTGAACGCCAGGGGCAGCCCCGCCGTCTCCTTCCCGAAGAAGAGCCAGCAGTCCGGCGAGAACCGGACCTGGGAGTAATCCCTGGGCGCTTTGGTGGTAGCCAGCCACAGGTCATCCGCCGCCTCGGGGTGGATAGCAAACAGGTGCTCCAGGGAGCGGTAGACGCTCACCTCCACCAGGTGCCAGTAGTCCAGCCCTGCCCGCTTCACCGCCCGGTCGGACACGTCGAACCCCAGCGGCTCCACCAGGTGCAGGCTGCTGCCGGTAGCGGCGCAGGTGCGGGCGATGTTTCCGCAGTTGGGCGGGATCTCCGGTTCCACCAGAACGATATGCAGCATGCCTCTCCCCCGCCTCTCTGACGGGCGCTTCTTTGTCCGTCCAAATTTTAACAGAGACATTGTAAAACAAATCTTTTCCAAATTCAAGCATTATCCGTGAATTTCTTTCTAAAATTTTACAAAAGCCCGGGACAGCCCCCATCCTCTCAACGAAACTGCCCAATTCCCCCTCTCCGCGGGGCAAAACCTTGTGCAAATAGCCGCAAAGTGGGGAAAATTTCATAAAGCCGGAAAATTTCCCTTGCATAAACGGGCACTTCTGGTATAATAGTGGCATGAAATAGAAAGGGGGGGGCAGTCCATTGGATAACAAAAAATGTATCGTGATCTTTCTGACGGAGGATACCGCCGAGACCTATAACGGAAAACCCCTGATGCTGCAGGACGCGCTGTTTTGTCCTATCCTGAACTGGTGTATACGGGCATGGATGAAAAAAGGCGTCCGGCGGTTTTTTGCTGTCTGCCGGGAGGAGGACGTGGAGGACGCGGCCGCTTGCTTCCCCGAGGAAGCCGTTGCGGTGGCGGGCACCGAGGAGGACTACCGGCGGGACATCGCCGAGTTCGCCCACGGCTGCTGGATCGAGGAGATCCACGAGGCCATGCTGCCGGTGGGCAGCATGATGCTCACCTTCCACACCATCCCGGAGCTGGTGGGGCTCCAGCGGGCGGTGAAGGAGAAGATCGTCATGTTCCACCAGCGCACCGGGGTGAAGGTGATGGACATCGACAACACCTACATCGACCCCCGCGTCACCATCGGGCCGGGCACCGTTCTGTTGCCGGGGACCATCCTGCGGGGGAACACGGTGATTGGCGCCAACTGCGAGATCGGCCCCAACGCCATGGTCACCAACTGCCAGATCGGCGACGGATGCGTGGTCAACGCCTCCCAGGTCAACGACAGCGTTCTTGGCCAGGACGTGCATGTGGGCCCCTTCGCCCATATCCGCCCCAACTGCCGGGTGGGCGACGGCTGTAAGGTGGGGGCCTATGTGGAGATCAANAACGCCACCTTCGGCCCCGGCACCAAGATGAGCCACCTGACCTATGTGGGAGACGCCGACGTGGGCGGCGGTGTGAACTTCGGCTGCGGCACCATCACCTCCAACTACGACGGCTACCAGAAATTCCGCACCGTCATNGGCGACAACGCATTCATCGGCTGCAACACCAANCTGGTTCCCCCGGTCACCGTGGGCGANGGCGCGTACATCGCCGCCGGNACCACGGTCACNAAGGACGTGGAGCCCGACGCNCTGGCCATCTCCCGCGTGCGCCAGGAGAACAAACCCGGCTGGGCCAAGGCCAAGCGGGAGCTGCACCANAANAAGTAAAAGNGGTTCATGATCCATTTCTACGGTTCGTTCACAGCACTAATGATGATTAAGATGAAAAGAGGATGTTGGAAATGATTTCTCACGGAAAAGACATGAANGTCTTCAGCGGCAACGCCAACAAGGGCCTGGCCAAGGANGTGTGCCGCCTGATCGGCATNCAGCTGGGCANCTCGGAGCTCAGCCATTTCGCCGACGGCGAGGTGTGCGCCTCCATCTATGAATCNGTCCGGGGCTCCGACGTATTTCTGATCCAGTCCACCAGCAGCCCGGTCAACGACCACCTCATGGAGCTGCTGGTCATGATCGACGCCATGAAGCGCGCCTCCGCGGGCCGNGTNACCGCGGTGATCCCCTATTTCGGCTACGCCCGCCAGGACCGCAAGGCCAAGGCCCGGGACCCCATCTCCGCCAAGCTGGTGGCCAACATGCTCACNGCCGCCGGCGCNGACCGGGTGCTGACCATGGACCTCCACGCGGCCCAGATCCAGGGCTTTTTCGACATTCCCGTGGANAATCTGTACGGCAACCCNGTCTTTGTGGACTATTATGCCAAGAAGTTCGGGGAAAAATGCGAGGAGATGATCGTGGTNTCCCCCGANGTNGGCTCCGTGTCCCGCGCCCGCGCTTTCGCCCAGAAGCTGCANATGAANCTGGCCATCGTGGACAAGCGNCGNCAGAAGGCCAACCAGTGCGAGGTCATGAACGTCATCGGCGACGTGGAGGGCAAGGACTGCATCCTCTTCGACGACATGGTGGACACCGCCGGCAGCCTGTGCAACGCCGCTAAAGCCATCGTAGAGGTAGGCGGCGCGAAGAACGTGTACGCCTGCGCNTCCCACGGCGTNCTCTCCGGCCCCGCCATCGAGCGGATCAACAACAGCGTCATCAAGGANCTGGCCTTCCTGGATACCATCGCCCCGGTGGACCCCTCCCTCTCCGATAAGATCAAGTATCTGACGGTAGCCCCCATGTTCGCGGAGGCCATCGAGCGGATCTACCAGGAGATTTCCGTGTCGAAGCTCTGGCTCTGATTTCATCCAAAAATTAAAACAGGACGGAACCCGATAAAAGGTTCCGTCCTGTTNTTATGTTTATACCAAAGGACTCCGCAGATCCCGGAAATGCCGCTTATTTTCCCACCAGCGAGTCAACTCCGCAAAGNTCCCGTCCGGCTCCAGCAGCAGCTCCGCCAGCCGGTCCAGCTCCNCCANATGTTCCTCGTCCAACGCCTCACCGTNGAGAAGGAACCCCTCCAGATACCTGGGATAGAAGACATANGAGATCTCGTTGTTCATCANCGCATGGAAATCGTACACCAGATATCTTGCCGCCGCCTGAAGGCCGCACGTACCCCGCTCATCGGCATAGACGAACCTTGTTCCATCGTCCTCTCCGGANCGAATTTTCAGCCAGACCTCCGCCGCCCAGTCGAACTGCCCNTGCTCCATNTCNTAGGGAGTAAAAGGCANCCCCAGACCGTCGTANAGGCCATCCGCGTCAAAGGTGATCCAGCGTTCCTCCGCCTCGCTCCATACCTGGTTGATCCAGTGATCCATACTGACTCCCGGCTGGAAGTAAGGCGCGAACCCCGCCCGGCTCCGGCAGGGGATCCCCTTGGCCTTATAGATGGACGAGACCAGCACAGACACAAACCGGCAGGTAAGCACCAGCTTGTCCTCCACCCGCCTGTCTTCCACAAATCCCCGCTCATCCAACCGGAACAGCCCCGCCGCCATCGCCGGCGCAGTGAGATAGATGTCATCCTCGCANTCCCCGCGNTGCCAGGGCCATTGCGTCATGTCGCCGTAGCGCAGATCCGCGTTGGCAAACTGGTTGCCCTGCGCCAAAGTGACCCGATGGATGATCTGACGGGACAGCAGCCTGCTCAGCTCCCCCGGATCGTCCGGCAAAGAGTGAAAGCAGTCCCCATAGAGACCGGGATACGTAAACGGCCCACATGCCAGACCGTGCTCCCTGACCTCTCCGGATATCATACCGTCCTCCGCTTTACCGGGATCCAGATGCCGCTCTCATAATCCGGCGCCGAGGTATCNTTCTCCAGGGAGTACCACTCAATATTGAATCCCCGCGCGATCTCATAATCCGGGTTGCCCGGCAGCCACTCCNGGAAGATTTTCGTGTTGACGCTCTGAAGCGACTCCGGCATCGGCCCGCTGCACCGGAACTTGGCCCACTCCAGCGCCGGGAAATCGTACACCGTCAGCCCTTCCGGAACCTCCTGGCCGTCAAACTTCCCGGCAATCAGATACCGGAACCGTCCGTCCGGCGTGCCCTCGTCGATGCACACGCCGTACTCTCCGATGTTGTAGTCATAAATAGCCTTTTCCTGAGCCGTCTCCGGCTTTTTCCCCTCCCACAGAGGTACGCAGTGGGTGCTGATAAACTCGTCCCAGAACTTGGGGATCTCCCGATAGGAGGAATCCATCGAGAATTCCCTCTCCATTCCGATGATCCGCCAGCCGTCCATTTTCTCTACAATAAAGTCCATACCCTGTCCTCCTCGAATAGATAGTGTAATCCGCAGCGGAAGGAATGGGACCAGACGTTCCGGGCTCTGCCGCAGCTGGGCGGGGGAAACCCCGTGGAACCGGTGGAAAGCCTTGCTGAAGCTCTCCGGCGTGTCGTAGCCGTAGCGGTAGGCGAGATCGATGATCTTCTCCCGTCCTGCGATGACCTCCAGCCCCGCCAGATACAGCCGCCGGTTCCGTACATACTCCCCCATGGAGTACCCGGTCACCAGCTTGAAGCCCTTTTGCAGGTAGAACGGAGAGAGGTGGGCCGCTTCCGCCGCCTTCTCTGCCGCTCCCTCCTCCAGAAGGTGCTCCTCCAGATAGGTGACTGCCCGCTTTAATGTCTCCGTCCACTCCATCGTCTGTTCTCCTTCCGCTTGGTAGGTCTATTCTACACGATGCCGGAGCGGTTGTCCTGTCCTTTTTTGCCCGAATCTGTCCATCCGTACACTTCCGTTACAATACCATCAGCAGCGCCCCCGCCGTGATCAAGAGGCACCCCAGCAGGGACTTCGCTGTAAACCTCTCATGCAGAAAGACTACTGCCAGTACAAACGTAATGACAACGCTCAGCTTGTCAACCGGCGCGACCCTGGAAACCTCCCCCAGTTGCATGGCCCGGTAGTAACACAGCCAGGAGGCCCCGGTGGCCAGCCCGGACAGGATCAGGAAAATCCAGCTTTTTCTGCTGATTTCCGGCAGTCCGCTCTGGGCGTGGGTCAGGAACACCATGCCCCAGGCCATCCCCAGCACCACCACCGTCCGGATGGCCGTGGCCAGATTGGAGTTGACATTTTCGATACCGGCCTTAGCCAGGATCGAGGTCAGTGCCGCAAAAACAGCGGACAGCAGCGCAAACAGCAGCCACATGTGCGATGTTCTCCTTCCAAAAGCCAGCCCTGTGTCAGGTCAGAAAATCGGAGATAGCCTGCGCGTCCTGGTAGCCCTTTTGATAAAACTGGATCAGCGCGGTCCGGTCCCGGGTCAGGGTCTCTACGCCGCTGATGTCGTCCGGGGAGATGATCAGCGCTCTCCCCTCCTCTGCGTACCGCTTCGCCAGGGCTACGCCCTCGTTGTACCGCTCCACCCGTGTGCGGAGCTTCTTTGCCGCGAAGGGATACCGGTGCTGGATCATATCCGCCAGAATGCCGTCCTTTCCCGGCCCCCGGACCACATCCGCCGGGCGGGTCAGGATGACTACCACCTTGTCGCATCCACACTGAAACGCCTTTTCTACGGGCACCGGGTCTCCCAGTGCGCCGTCGTAGTAGGGCATTCCATTGACCTCGTAGGGGCGGCAGATGAAAGGTATTGCGGAGGATGCTTTGAAGATGTCATAGCGGTCCTGGGCAATATCCGATTTGTCGAAGTACTTTACGCTGCCGGTCAGGGCGTTATCCGCTACCACCAGAAACTCCGTGGGATTATCCACCATCGCCTGATAGTCCAGGGGATACTCGCCGCCGGAATTGCTTAAGGTGCCGTACACATAGTCCAGATCAATATAGGACCGCTTGGTCAGGGAATTTTTAGCGCCCATATACTCCTTCCGCATGGCGTACTCGGTATAAAAGGTGAAGTTTCTCCCCCGCTGCCGGGCCAGGTAGGATGCCCCGTTGGCGCTGCCCGCCGACACGCCGATGACCAGATCGAACCAGATGTCCTTGTCCATGCAGTAATCAAACACACCGGCAGCATAGATGCCCCGCAGGCCTCCGCCTACATCTACTATTCCAGTTTTCATGCTCCGCTCCTCTCAGTTGCCAAATGTCAGAATAAACTGATCCGCCATCTTCTGGGCGTCGTCAGGGTAGACGAACATGCCTACCACGTTTGCGGTAGAGGTCACGACACCCGCGCCCCAGGTTTCGCAGGAGTCGGGATACCACGCTCCGCCGTCGGCCTGGGTCTTGATCCGGGCATTCAAAATGTTCTGCACTGCGATGACGTCGTCCTTGGAAGCGTCGGCGGAGAGCTTTACCATGCCTACTGCCACATTGGAAATACTGATCATGGTCTCCTGGATCAGGACCTCCTCCACGGAGGCAATATCGCTGAGGCCGGGATAGTAGTTATCCAGCAGCTCGCCCTCCATCACCATCATCGCACCCAGGCCATCGTACTGTCCTTGGAGCGTAGAGTAAAAATCGCCGAGGGATGCCCGCTCCGTCCCGCCGGAGGCGGGCACGCTGGATTCCGAGGCCTCCTCTGTCTCCCCGGCTTCCCACTTGCAGCGGACAATGCAGTCGAAGTCCTTCTTCTCGCCGCTGAACTCTACGTGGGCAGTGATGGTTGTGGTCCCGGGGGCTACGGCGGTCACTTCGCCGCCGGTTTCGTCTACCGAGGCCACCGCCGGATCGGCAGAGGTGTAGGTGCAGGTATCCGGGTCGTCTCCGTTGCTGTCCCAGACGGTGAGGCGGAAGGTCTCGCCTTCAGTTTTCAGCGTCACATCCGTGTGGCTGACGCGGATGACATAGCCCTCCGCGTCGGCGATGGTATCATCCGTATCCCCACCGTTTTCTCCATCTTCCGGGGTTGCCGCCGGTACGTCAGGTTCGACGGCGGGGGCATCCGGTTCAGAGGGAGGCGCGGAAACGTCCGGGGCCTCGGGTTGTACGTCAGAGGTCTGCTGATCCTCCTCGGGAGGGTCAGTTTCTTTGTCGGATTTCGAGGAGCAGGCTGCCAGAGACAGCAGTATAGCAGTAATCAACAACAAGGCAAGCCATTTTTTCACGGTTTTGATCCTCCTGGTATATACGTTTTTGTCCTATTATCATAGTCCATTTTTCGTTAGAAATCAAGTCGGAACAAAAAGCCGGTTCTGCCTTTATTTTATTGTCAAGGTTCGCTTTGCACGACCTTTTGTTTAGCCCGGTGTGCGATCCGGTACCTGGATCGGGGTTCGACTTGCTTCAGGGCCCGCGCCTCGGAGGTTTGTCTTCCCTCAAGGTTAATCGGAATTTTCCGGAAAGTTGCCGGGAAAGCGGCAACTTTTCGAAAAATTTATTTGATTTGCGGCCCTGCGGGCCGCGACTGCTTTTTCTTGCCGCCGCTATGCGGCGGCAGGGTAGTTGGTTCTCCTCCTGGCCCGGGAGCTATCCGCCCCTACGGGTGCATCCCAGGTCGTGCGCATATGCCCTTTGGAAGCGGGCGCACACTGTGCGCCCCTACAGAGATGGGGCGGGTCGATGGATTCATCAACACCGGGAAGCGGTATCATGCGGGCCGATGAGGACATCGGCCCCTACAAGGATGGTGCGTGAAATC
>JAAVHD010000030.1 GCA_014799915.1 Oscillibacter sp. | reverse complement strand
TCAGAACGGCGCGCCGGGTCGTCGCGCCCTACGGGTACACCCCGTATATACCCTTCGGCTTGCGGGCGAACAATGCCCGCCCCTGCACGGTCCGGATCAGGACCGGAAAACATACCGCAGATACGAAAACCACCCATGCCGAAGCATGGGTGGTTTTTATCGCAGTCTTCAACCTATAGAATACTATCAGTCATCCTCAGTATCATCATCAAAGGAATAATCGTTCAACTCTGGGAAATCCAGAAACTCCGCAACTGTCATATTGAAAGTCAATGCAATTTTATGGAGAGTCTGCACACCCGGATTTTTTGAGCTGCCGCGCATGATGTTGTCAATGGTTGACTGCCCCATATTACTCATTTTTGCCAGCATGTTGATCGAGTAATTCCGCTCCTTGCAAAGGTGTGCTATTCGATTTGCTATGATCTGATAGTATTCCATCATAAATCCCCAACTGAATATGTTATAGACATCATAGCAGAGGATTATTCAAAATTACCCATATATAGGTTGACAATCGCACGGAAGTGCTGTATATTACCTATATGTAGGTAATATGCTTGATACGAGTTCAGTTGGAGGATCAGAAAGCGTATAGGGAATAAAAGCGCGACAAGCCTCCACCGTCCTGCCCCATGGGGGCCGAGCAGTCATCGTCATCACCCCATGATCTCCCAATATGATAAAAATAGCCCCGTGAAGTCACAGCCCCATTTTCGCAATCACTTCAAAGAATTTCGGTACTCATTGGCGCTCATGCCCACCAGCTTCTTAAAGGTGCGGGCGAAGTGGGCGGTGTCCGCGTAACCCACCATCTCGCCGATCTCCCCGATCTTCAGCTTGGGGTCCGCCAGCAGCATCTTAGCCCGGTCGATCCGGATGGCGTTGAGGGTGTCATAAAAACTCTTTTCCGTATAGCGGTTGAGCAGCTTGGACAGGTGCCACTGGGACACATAGCAGCAGTCCGCCACGCTCTGGAGGGTCAGCTTCTGCTGGTAGTTCTTCTCCATATAGTCCAGCGCCTGATTGACCAGGAAACTGCCGGCAGTATTGGCCTGCTCGTCCTCCTCGTCCTTCTCCCCACTCTCCGCAGCGTCCTTGTCCAGGCGCTCCACCATGGTCTGCAAAGCCTCCTTGATCTCGTCCATCTTGGATGGCTTCAGCAGGAACCGGGCCACACCCAGCCGGATAGCCTCCTGTGCGAAGGCAAAATCCCGGTACGCCGTCAGGATCGCCACCTGCATGTCCGGGAACTCGCTGCGCAGTCCGGCGATCATGGCCAGACCGTCCTGTCCCGGCATCCTTATGTCAGTGAAAACGATATGGGGCTTCAGCTCCCGAATAAGCCGGCTCCCCTCCGCCCCGTCACCGGCGGTGCCCACCACCTGACAGCGGTAGTCGGCCCAGCGCACAACCCGCCGCAGGCCCTCCACGATCCGGTTCTCGTCATCAATCAGTACCACCCGATACATACCCAGCACCTCACTGTGAATTTTCATTCAGCCGTATCGCCGCCTCCACCGCCTCCGCGGCGGTCATCTGACCGGTGACGACCCGCTGGATATTGTTGAACAACGCCGTCTTGGCCTCGCCGGAGACAGCGTCCTGCACCGCGCCGGTCAGGCCCGTGATCCGGACGTTGACGTCCGCGGCGGACTGCTGGAGGGAATTGAGTCCGGTGGTCTCGACGCCGTTGACCAGCGCGGTCACCTCCGTAGTAACGAAGGTGCTGAGGATCTCCTCCGAGGTCATGTGAAAAACGAACTCCACGGCGGCCTCGCGCCTCGCGGGGTCCTCCCACGCCTTGCGGGTGATGAAGTAGCCCATGGAGATGCCGCCGACAGCGTCAGAAGCGGACCGCGCCCCCTTGCCGGGCACATAGGAAACCGCGTAGTCATGCAAGCTGTAAGTATAGTTCTGCGTAAAATACCGCACCTTCCAGGACCCGTCGATCAGGAAGGCCGCCTGCCCCTCACCGAACATGGCCACCGTCTCCGCGTCGGTGGCAGTCAGCGTATTTTCGGGAAAATATCCAGCCTCATAGAGGGCGCGGATATCCTCCAGGGCGGCAATCCACTTCCGTGAAACCTCGTCGTCCACCAGATGTCCCCCCTCGTCTACAGTTGGAACCTCCAGATGGTCAGCCAAAGAGCCATTGTTCATCACAGCAAACTCAAACCAGTAGTGGGGGATCTCATACAGCGAGCAGGCGATGGGGGTGTACCCCGCCTCCCTGACCGCCTCGCAGTCGGAGAGGAACTGGTCCCAGGTATAGTCGGGGCCGGGGACCTGTACGCCGCACTTGTTCAGCACCGCCGTGTTGACAAACATGGTCTCCCAGTAGCCGGAGGATGGCACCGCGTAGTGCTTCCCGTCGGAGAATACGGCCATCATGGACTCCTTCATGTTGGTGGCATAATCCGGGTACTCCTGACGGATCTCCTCAATGGAGACCACCTTCCCGGCGTTGATGAAGGGGTCCGCGTCCGCGTCGGTGAAATAGAACAACACGTCCGGCTCCGAGCCGGTCATGAAGTCCGTGAGGACCTTGGTCTTCCAATCCTCGTTTGAAACGGAGGAATCATCGCTGACCCGATTGCCGGTAGCGGCCTCGTAGGAGGCAATAGCCTCCTCATAGATCCGCCGGTTGCCGTCGTCCACGCCATAGGAGGTGACCACGTTCAGCACAACGGTCTCCTCCCTCTCCTCCGGACCGTCCGCCGGCTCCTCCCGGCTGCAGCCGCAAAGGCACAGCAGCGCCGCCAGCAGCAGCGCGATTATCCGTTTCATGGCGTTTCCTCCTTCTCCTCCGCCGTCCGCTCCGAGGGGGATGGGAGCCGGATCTGCGCGATGATGGTCCCGTTATTCGTCCCCTCGACGCGCAGCTCCGCCTCCTGTCCGTAGAGTAGCCGCAGCCGCTGCCAGACATTGCGCAGTCCCACCTGGTTCCCCTCCATCGACGTATCGGAGAGCAGCTCGTCGATGCTCCGGCGGTCGTCCTCGGTCATGGTCCCGTCGTGCTCCACCTCCAGCACCATCCGGTCCTCCCAACAGTAGGCCCGCACCCAGAGGTTCCCCTTGTGGCAGGCGGCAATGTCGTGCTCCACCGCGTTTTCCACGATGGGCTGAAGGATCATCCGGGGTATGAACCTGTCCAGCAGGTCCTCATCGATCTCCTTGTAAGTGTGGAAGCTGTCCCCCAGGCGCTCCTGGATGATATACAGATAGGCGTCCACATAGCCCAGCTCGTCCCTGAGGGAGATCCTGCTCCGGTTGTCCCGGTCCAGGGCGGCGTCCAGCATGGTGGACAGGGCCTCGATCATAGCGCCGACCCGGTCATTGCCCGCCAGCCGTGCCTCCCAGTTGATGATCTCCAGGGTGTTGTTGAGAAAATGGGGGCTGATCTGGTATTGCAGAGCCTTGATCTGGGCCTGCTGGGCGGCCTCCCGCTCCAGGATGGAGCGCTCAAACTGGTTTTTCAGCTCCCGGGACATGTCGTTGAAGTTGGCGTAAAGCCGCTCGAAATCTACATTTGGCGGATCGTCTTCGATCTGATAGCCCCGTTCCCCGGACCGGACCCGGACATTGGCCTGGGCCAGCGTCTCCATAGGACCGCTGATATGCCGGGAGAACAGCACGATCGCCACGATCAGGAAGGGCAGCACCAGCGCCACGGCCACCGCCACCGTCCAGCCCAGCCAGGGGTGGATCTCCCACACGTTGTATTCCGCCGTCCGGACCGTGACGGAGAAGTCGCACCCATCCACCGGGGCGGCATACTCCAAGCTGAGGAAGGCGTCGCCCGACTCCTCGATCTCCATCAGCGTACACCCCGGCCCCACCCGGAAGGAGCACCCGCTCACCGTGACCTCCACGCCCCCGGCGGCGTCCAGCGTCTCCAGCGGTCCAAACATGTAGGCCGGATCGAACATCATCACCACGGTGGCGTAAGCGGTAAAGCTGCTGTCCAGCAGGTTCCGGGCCATATACAGCTCCCCGTCCAGCAGGAAGAACCGGATCTCCGTATCCGTATCCGCCATGCCCTCCAATATTTCGCCGCTGTGCTCCCGAAAGGCCAGCGCGGCCCCGCGGCCGGTAGCGCCGCCGCCCAGCACATACGGCTGGGCGACGGCGTCGGTCCAGAAGTTGATAAAGATGGCCTGATATTTCTTATCCCAGGCCAGCCGCTGGTTCAGGTAGTCATTGACGGCCCGGTACAGGGTAATGCCGTGTCCGTCCTGCAAATACTCCCGGAAGGCGTAGCGGACCACGCCGTCGTAGGACACCTGTTTTGAGTCGTCCACCGCGCTTTGCAGCCAGATCTGCACCCGCTCCACGGCGCTCTCCGCCTCCGCGCTGATCTCCTGCCGGACGGACTGCCGGTAGCTGTTTCCCAGCAGGACGCTCAGCAGCGTGACCACGATGGCAATCGGCACCAGCCAGCAGATCACGATGGTGGCCAGCAGTCCCATTCGCAGCGATGTTTTCGCTTTTTTCATACCGCCCTCCGGTCTTTCCTTACTCCGGCAATCGTATCACAAAAGTTTCGCCGGCCTTTACAAAGGCCGCGGAGTCCAGAGGCAGAGCCTCTGGCCGCACTCCGCAGAGTGCGGAATCCCCCCAAAAAGCCGCGCCCCCAAAAGATCCTCTCCATAGCACAATCCCAAACCACGCGCGGCTTTCAAGCGCATTTACCGCAAAAGCGGTAAACAGCGCCCGGGAGTTCCCGTCGACCCTTGATCCGCCTAATCCGTAGTCAATTACAGCCCCAGCGCATCCTTCCACAGCTGGATATAACCAGCTGCCTGCTCGGGGGTGTTGCCCTCCGCCGCCATACGCAGCAGGGGCTCCGTGCCGGAGAAGCGGCAGATGATCCAGCTGCCGTCGGGGAAGTAGACCTTGCAGCCGTCCTCCCGGCTGACCTTCTCCGGCTCTGTGCCGAAGTCGGGCAGCTGCATCTGCTTAAAGAGCAGATCCTGAAGCTCCGCCTTCCGGGCAGCGGTCATAGTGAAGGCGGCGTCCTCGTAGTAGAGCTGCCCATACTTTTCCGTGATCTCCTGGTACAGCTGGGCCACACTCTTCCCGGTGACCGCCAGCATCTCCACCAGCAGCGCGGCGGCATAGATGCCGTCCTTACCGGCAATGTGGCCCCGCACCGCCATGCCGCCGGAGGACTCGCCGCCGACAACGGCATTGGTCTCCGCCATCTTAGCGGAAATGTGCTTGAAGCCCACGGGAACCTCGTAGCAGACCTCTCCCAGATCCTTGGCCATCCGATCGAGCAGATGGGTGGTGGAGTTGTTACGCACGCAGGGGCCCGTCCAACCCCGGTACTTCAGCAGGTAATAGTACAGCAGCACCAGCAGGGTGTTGGGATGCAGGTATGCGCCGTTCTCGTCGATAACACCCAGACGGTCCGCATCGCCGTCGGTGGCGAGGCCCAGATTGCACTGGTTCTCAATCACGTAGTTGGACAGCATCCTGAGCGCGTCCGCGCTGGGAGCGGGCATCCTGCCGCCGAAAAGGGTGTCATGCTGCTCGTGGATCACATCCACATCGCACCGGCAGGTCATCAGGATGGTCCGCAGGGAGCTCTGGCTGACGCCATACATGGGGTCAATGGCAATACGCAGATGGGAATTTTTGATGGCCTTGGCGTCCACCACCTGGAGGATGCTGTCAATGTACTCGTTGAAGGGATAGACCTCCTGCACGAGCCCCTCCGCGACGGCCTGATCGTAATCCACGCTCTTTACATCCTCCGGGGTAAGCAGGGCGATCTGCTCCTCGATCTTCCCAGTGACCACCTGATCCGCGTCCCGGCCCCCGGCGGTGAAAACTTTGATGCCGTTGTAGATAGCGGGGTTGTGGCTGGCAGTGACGGCCATGCCGTAGGGCAGGTCCATCTGCTTGACGGTGAACATGATGAGAGGCGTAGGCGAGGAACGGTTGACCACCAGGGGCTTGAAGCCATACCCGGCCAGCACCTCCGCCGCCCAGTGGGCGGACTCCTTGGACAGAAAGCGCCGGTCATAGCCCACGCACACCGTCGCGCCGCCGTGGCCCTCCTTCTCCATCAGCTTGCACAGACCGGCCACCACCAGGCGGATATTCTCCCTGGTGAACTCGTCCGCGATGACGGCTCTCCAGCCGCCGGTTCCGAATTTAATCATATGAAACGCTCCTTTTCTGCCGCATAAGTCCGGCGGCACTTATCCCATCACTACTTCTACCTGGCACACGCTGCCCGCCGGCAGGACCGGCAGGGCGTCCGCCTTTTCCCCATTCACACTGAGAGAGGCAACCCCCTTCTCCACGCCATTGGGGTTGACCACATGAATCCGGTACTCCGCGCCCCGCCAGCGGCGCTTGACGGAAAATTCCTTCCAATCGCCGGGGACGCAGGGATCAACAACCATGTTATCAAAATCAGGCCGCACGCCCAGCAGATACTGAGTAGCCGCATAGTACGCCCAACCGGCGGAGCCGGTCATAAAAGGATGCCGGGCCCGTCCAAAAGCGGTGTGCTCTTTCCCCATCACAAACTGGCAGTAGGAATAAGGCTCCGCCTCCCGGACCTCGATCTTGTCGTTTTGCAGGGCGGGACACAGCGCGTTGTAGAACTTCATAGCCCGGCTGCCCCGGCCCAGCACCGCCTCAGCGCACCAGGCCCAGGGGTTGGGGTGGCTGAAAATAGCGCCGTTCTCCTTGATGCCGGGATAGACCCGGGTAACAAAGCCGATGCCGTCGTCAATGGTCCGGTAGCTGGGGGCGTTGAGCATCAGCCCATACTCCGTATAGAGGTACTCGTCCACACTGTCCATAGCAGAGACGCCACGGTCATAATCCGCCACACCGCTGAGCACCGCCCAGGTGTTGCTCTCCATGTGGACCTTGCCCTCGGTGTCCGCCTGGGTGCCGATCTTCCGCCCGTCGGCGGTGATGCCCCGGACGTACCACTTGCCGTCCCAGAGCACGTCCTCGCAGACCTCCTTCACGCGGGCCGCCAGGGCCTCATAGCGGTCCGCGTCCTCCGTCCGTCCCAGCTTCCGGGCCAGGGCCACGAAGTTATCCAGCGCCCAGTAGTGCAGGAAGCTGACCATGGCGCTCTCACCGCCGCCCAGGTTCAGGCAGTCGTTCCAGTCGGCCCGGAGGCCCTTGCAGATGCCGGTTGCCCCCACCTCCTGGGCGGAGAAATCCAGAATACGCTGCATGTGCTCATAGACCGTGCCCTCGCCGCCGTCGGCGTAGGTGACCACTTCATCCGCAAAACCAAGATCCCCGGTCTCCCGGATGTACTGGACAATGCTGCTGACCAGCCAGAGCGCGTCGTCGGCGCAGGCGTCCTTGATGCCGTGGACGATCTGGCTCTTATCCGGTGTGGGAACCACCGTGGGGGACTTGAAGGACTGGGGCTTCTCGTCCGGCTCAAACCACCTCGGCTCAAAGAGGTGCAGACCATACCCCCGCTTTGTCAACGCCCTGAGCAGCTCAATAATGCGGCTGCGGCACTTCTCCGGGTTGGAGTGGGGCACCATCATAGCGTCCTGGGCGGTGTCGCGGTATCCCAGCCCCACCCGGCCGCCGACCTCGATGAAGGAGGTGAACCGGGAGAACATAACGTTGATCTCGCTCTGGTACAGGTTCCAGATATTCAGCTCGGTATTCATGCCCTCGTTGGGCGTATCGACCTGCAGGCAGTCCAGCTTGTCCGCCCAGAAGGCGGCGGTCCGGGCAAAGTCCTCGTCCACCTTCGCAGGGGTATACTTCGCCCGCATGTCCTTTCCGGCCTGAACGCCGCCCTCGCCCAGCAGGTAGAGCAGGCGGACCTCCTCCCCCGGCTGGAGCTCCAGCTTCTTCTGCAAAGCGCCGCAGTGGTTGCCGCCCTTTTCAAAGGAACCGCCGCACTCCCCTGTCTCCACGGCGACGGGGTTTCTCTCCGTGCGATAGAGCCCGATGAACTTATCCCGCAAACAGTCAAATCCGTCAGGCGCAACGCTGGAGGTAAAGAACTGACAGCTGTTCTCCTCGTAGTGCAGCTCGTGCTCCACCACGCCGTCCTCATAGCGGCTTCCGGCGGCATAGAGGCTCATCTGGAAATTCTTGTTGTCCATGTCGATGTGGTGGAAGCTGAATTCCAGATAGGCGTAAACCGACAGCTTCCGGGGCTTGCCGGAGTCGTTGCGCAGCACCACGTCCCAGATCTCCACCGGGTCATCCATAGCCACGAACAAGGTCTGGTCCGCACTGATCCCGCTGTAATCACAGTGGTACTTCACGTAGCTCAGCCCAAAGCGGCAGGAGTAGTGCTCCATGCCCTTGCCCACGGGCTGCCAGGAGACGGTCCAGAAGTCACCGGTCTCGTCGTCTCGGATGTAGATATAGTGTCCGGGGCCGTCCATGGGCACGCCGTTGGGCCGGAAGCGGGTGATCCGGTGGTACTCCGGCGACTTGTACAGCAGATACCCTCCGGCGGTGTGGTTGAACACGCCGTACATGTCCTTCAGGCCGATGTAGTTGGTCCAGGAAGCAGGCAGATCCATCCGATCGATCACATATTCCCGGTGTTCGTTGTCAAAATATCCATAGCGCATAACAATACCCCCCATTATATTTAGGCATTATAGTCAACCCCAGTATATCGAACGGGCGGAGTTTTGGAAATGCCTAAAAATGTGTCTTATTGTCTTTCGTTGTACTTTTTGGAAAAGGGAGCGCATTTATTCAGCGGGCAAATCACAACCAAACGCTCCATTTTCCCGACAGAAACCGCCCCCCAGATGCTGTATGCGCTCTATAATGAGATCTGCATTTTCTTCAATAAGTTTTGTCCCATCAACCCGTATAACAGGGCAGCTTAAAGACTTTACCCACTCCTCCACCATATTCTCCGCTCTGGAGCTGACAAGCCGAAAGAAGTTCTCCTCCTGCTCATACAGATCCCCACCCGGCAGCATCCTGTCGCCAAATTTCCCAAAAGCACGCTCTCTCACCCGCCGTATCCGAATGTCCTTCGGAACGTCGATCAATACGGCATACTGAAAAAAAGGATAAACGACTTCTCCATAATCACCTTTTACCGAAGCAAAAACGAAGTTTTCATGGGTTTGTATTTCATGCAGAAAAAGCATCTCAACTTCTTCACGGGTGCGCGGCGAGGCATAGATATAACGCGGATCAGTCTTAGGAAAATACAGATCCTCATTATCTATAAAATGGAAGCGCAGCCTTTCCGCAAGAGCCTTTCCCAGCGTGCTTTTTCCCACGCCATTTAAGCCGCACATAATAATCCCAGTCCCCATAAGCCGCCTCCTTAAACACAATCCAGCGGTTTGATTTTAACACAACCGCCCGCCGGCTTCAACACATATTGGCAGAGTTTGCCAAGCAGCGGCATTTACATTTCCCTGGGCCTGTGCTAGAATAACATGTATTCTGGCGGGATAAAACTCCGGAATATGTAAAGGAGAGAGGAAAAATGAGTCAACCATTTAAGTGCATCGTCTATATTTTCTGCCATTCGGAGGCGGGCCTTCCCAAGCTCCGCTTCGACATCGTAACCCATGTAAACTACGCCTTCGCCATTCCCACCAGGGACGGCCATGTGCGGCCCCTGGAGAACCCGGAGCTGGCCAGGGCAGTCATCGCCAAGGCCCACGAGGGCGGCGCGAAGGTCTGCCTGTCCCTGGGCGGCTGGAGCTATGAGGAGATCCCCCTGGAGGCCACCTTCCGGGAGGCCACGAATACCCCGGCGAAGATCCGCCTCCTGACGGAAGAAATCGTCTCCATGGCGGAGGATTTCGGCTTCGACGGGGTGGACGTAGACTGGGAGTACCCCAGGACCGGTGACGGCACCAAGGAGCAGTACGAGGCGTTCATCGGCTGTCTGCATGACCGGCTGAAGCCCAAGGGAATGCTGCTGACGGCGGCGGTAGTCGGCGGTGTGGACGCCCACAATGAACCCATCCGCTCCGCCACGGAGGCCCAGGACCGGCCCTCCTTCGACAAGCTGGACTGGATCAACGTGATGACCTACGACTGCGACAGCGTCAAACACTCCACCTACGAGTACGCGGAGAGCTGCGTGAAATACTGGGTGGAGGACCGGGGATTTGACCCGGAAAAGCTGAATCTGGGGCTGCCCTTCTATGGCCGGCCTTTCCCCGGCGCTTATAAAAATCTTCTGGATGCTGATCCGGACGCTCTGGAGAAGGACATGGTGGTGCTGGACGGGAAAGAGATCTGGTACAATGGCCGGGACACACTGCGCAAGAAGGTGGCGCTGGCAAAGGGGCGCGGTCTGGGCGGCGTCATGGTCTGGGAGATCAGCGAGGACTGCGAGGATCATGAGAAGAGTCTGCTCACCGTTCTGGGACAGGCTATTGGCGAGCTGTAATATAAAAGTTTCGTCCACCTTTTCAAAGGTGGCAGAGTCCAGGGACAGAGTCACTGGCCGCACTCCGCAGAGTGCGGAATCCCCCCAAAAGCCGCGCCCCCAAAATTCTTCTCCATAGCACAATCCCAAACCACGCGCGGCTTTCAAGCGCATTTGCAGCTTATGCTGCAAACAGCGCCGGGAGTTTCCGTCATACCTTGATTCGCCTATAAAGTTTGAATGTAATATAAAATGGGAGCAGGGGATTCGGTCCCCTGCTCCCTGCTGTTTCATCTACGCCTCCCACTGATAACGGCGCAGGTCCACGCAGCCATTTTCCCTGAATTGGACCCCCTCCTGTCGAAGAAGATCCGGCTGCTCCCTCCACCCAGGGGCTGTCCTTCCGGCGTGGTTGACCACCCGGTGGCAGGGGTATTCCCCATAATATTGGGCCTGACTCAGTATCTTCCCCACCAGGCGGGAATTTTTCTCTCTGCCGGTCAACCTGGCAATCTGCCCATAGGTCGCCACTCTCCCCTCCGGGATTTCCTCCACCACGGAGAGCACTTCATAGATCACATTTTCATCCATATTATTTATTGTAGACCTTTCCCCTCGGCCCATGGAAATCAATTTTTGAACTATGGCGATTCCACGGGCGAAGAAATCAGATGTAGGGGCCGATGTCCCCATCGGCCCCTCCTGCCAGGATTGCAAATCTGCCCTTGAAACGGCCCGATGAGGACATCGGGCCCTACAGAATTTTGCGGTTCTATGAAAAATTGATTCCCCTACCCTCTGGCCGCATTCCGGTTGAATTTTCCACAAAGGTATTGTATAATGTGTACACTTTCTATTTCAAAGGAGGACCCCACGATGAAACGCAGTCAGATCAACGCCGCGCTGAAAGAGCTGGAGGCCATGTGCGCCGAGTACCGCTTCTCCCTGCCCCCCTTCTGCCATTTCACTCCGGAGCAGTGGAAGGACGTCGGCCACGAATACGACGAGGTCCGGGAGTGTATGCTGGGCTGGGACATCACCGACTACGGCAAGGACGATTTTGACCACTTCGGCTTTTCCCTCATCACCATCCGCAACGGCAACCGCGCCATGGCGGACAAGTACCCCAAGGTGTACGCGGAAAAACTGCTGTATTTGAAGGAGGGCCAGTACGCCCCCAACCACTTCCACTGGTACAAGACCGAGGATATCATCAACCGGGGCGGCGGGAACGTACTCATCCGGGTATACAACTCCCTGCCCAATGAGGAAATCGACTACGACTCCGACGTCACCGTCCACACCGACGGACGGACATACACCGTCCCCGCCGGGACCCAGGTCCGCCTCACCCCCGGCGAGAGCATCCACATCCAGCAGCGTCTGTACCACGATTTCACGGTGGAGCCCGGCTTCGGCCCGGTGCTGCTGGGCGAAGTGAGCCAGTGCAACGACGACAACACGGACAACCGCTTCAATCCCCCCGTGGGACGTTTCCCCGCCATCGAGGAGGACGAGCCGCCCTACCGCCTGCTGTGCAACGAGTATCCCCCGGCAAAATAACCGGGCAATCTCACAGCGCCACCGGCACCGGCGCGTCGATTTCGAGACTCTCCGGCGTGACCAGACAGTCCCAGGCAAACACCCCCACCCCGGCCCTCGCCGCCGCCCGCAGGGCCTCCCCGAAGGCGGGATGGGTGACATCATTGGGACGAAAGGAACTAGCGCCCTTCATCTGAATCACGAAGAACACCGCCGCCCGGTGGCCCTGCTCCACAGCCCGCTGAAGCCCCCGCAGATGCTTGACCCCCCGCTCCGTGGGCGCGTCGGGAAAGCGGACCTCACCGTTCTCCTCCAGGGTGACCCCCTTGACCTCCACGAAATATTTCCCACAGGAATCTTCTAAAAGGAAGTCAAAGCGGGAATCCTCCCAGGTGAACTCCGGGCGGATCGCGGTCAGTCCGGGCAGAAACTTCCCCGCCGCTGCCCACTCACCGAAGGCCTTGTTGGGAGCCTGGGCGTCCATATTGATGAGCAGTCCGTTTTTCTCCACGGCAACCAGATCATATTTTGTCTTTCTCGCCGGGTTATCCGACCGCTCCAGATACACCGCCACGCCGGGGACCAGCAGCTCCCTGCACCGTCCCGTGTTTTTCACATGGCAGACCTCCGTCCGGCCCTCCAGCTCCACGTGGGCGATAAATCGGTTGGGCCGGGCGAGAAAGCGGGCTTTTTCAATAGAATGATAACGCATAATGCGCACCTCGTTTTTTGATCGATTCCAAAATATGCAGTGACTGTGCGCCCCTACATGGGATTTATCTATTGTCCAGGATTTTCCGCTGAATCGTCTTTCCCCGCCATCATACCACGTCACCCTCCAAAAGGGAAGACCGGAAATTCTCCGAAAACTTGTCGGAAATATGCAGGGAAAGGTATTGATATTTTCTGGAAACTTTGCTATACTGAAAATAATTTCGCGCACGTGAAGGTCGCCATGATTTTCACGAAAAAAGGGCGCGGCCGTTCACCCGGTCCCGCCACACTGTTTGAGAAGGAGGAACCACCTGATGCCTGATGTATCTATCCCGTTCGTAATCCTCATGGGTATTGGGACCGTCTTCTTCGGCCTGATCTGCATCATCCTGCTCACGACCGCTATGAGCGCCATTTGCAGATCAATGGGAGATAAGACGCCTGCCGCTCCCGCGGCTGCCGCGCCTGCCGCTCCTGCCGCACAAGTTGACGCGATTCCCAACCGCCAGGCCATGATCGCCGCCATCGCCGTCGCTGTCGCGGAGGAGATGGGGACTGATCCCGCCGGTATCCGCATCCTGTCCGTCAAAAAACTTTAATGAAAAGAGAGGAAAGAGCTATGAAGAAGTACAAAGTAAACGTCAACGGCACCGTCTATGAAGTCACCGTCGAGGCCATGGACGGCGCCGCCCCTGTCGCCGCTGCTCCCGCCGCCGCCCCCGCCCCTGCCGCCGCTCCCGTTGCCGGCGGTGAGAAGGTCAGCGCCCCCATGCCCGGCACCATCCTGGACGTCCGCGTTTCCAACGGCCAGGCCGTGAAGAAGGGCGACATCCTCTTCATCCTGGAGGCCATGAAGATGGAGAACGAGATTATGGCGCCCTGCGACGGCACCATCGCGTCTGTCAGCGCCACCAAGGGCGCTGCCGTGGATTCCGGCGCTCTGCTGTGCGTGATCGGCTAAGGCCGGACACGGGGAGGAATACTAAATGGAAGCTATCATGAATTTTATTCAGGCGACCGGCTTCTATCAGATCGCTACGGGCAACTGGAAGGTATTGATCATGATGGTCATCGCCTTCGTGCTGCTCTATCTGGCGATTGTGAAGAAGTTCGAGCCCCTGCTGCTGCTGCCGATTGCGTTCGGTATGCTGATCACCAACCTGCCCGGCGCTGAGATGTACCATGAGATCCTCTTTGCCGGCGGCCACGTCAACTGGGAGATCTTCGGCGGTTCCCCCATCAGCGCCGAATTTATGGCGCACCTGGAGGAACTGGGCGTCTCCGAGGCCGTGCGCGGCACGGTAGAGGTAGGCCAGTCCATCAGCGTCGGCCTGATTGATGTGCTGTATCTGGGCGTCAAGCTGGGCATCTACCCCTGCCTGATCTTCATGGGCGTGGGCGCTGGCACCGACTTTGGCCCCCTGATCGCCAACCCCAAGACCCTGCTGCTGGGCGCTGCCGCTCAGCTGGGCATCTTCATGACCTACGCCGGCTGCCGCATCTCCGGCCTGTTTGACGCCGCCGAGGCGTCCTCCATCGGCATCATCGGCGGCGCGGACGGCCCCACGGCCATCTTCGTCACCAGCCGTCTGGCTCCCCACCTGCTGGGGCCCATCGCCGTCGCGGCGTACAGCTACATGGCCCTGGTGCCTGTCATCCAGCCGCCCATCATGCGGCTGCTGACCAGCGAGGAGGAGCGCAAGATCGTCATGCGCCCCCTGCGCCAGGTGTCCAAGCGTGAGAAGATCCTGTTCCCCATCGTGGTTACCGTGTTCGTGGCCCTGCTGGTGCCCTCCGCCGGTCCTCTGATCGCCTGCCTGATGCTGGGCAACCTGTTCAAGGAGAGCGGCGTTGTGGAGCGTCTGAATAAGACCGCCCAGAACGAGCTGATGAACATTGTTACCATTTTCCTGGGTATCTCCGTCGGCGCCACCGCCACGGCGACCACCTTCCTGTCCCTCCAGACCATCGCCATTATGGCCATGGGCGTTGTGGCCTTCGGTTTCGGTACCGCGGGCGGCGTGGTACTGGCCAAGATCATGAACCTGTTCCTGAAGGAGAAGATCAATCCTCTGATTGGCTCCGCCGGTGTGTCCGCCGTTCCTATGGCGGCCCGTGTTTCTCAGGTTGAGGGTCAGAAGGCCAACCCCGCCAACTTCCTGCTGATGCACGCCATGGGTCCCAACGTCGCTGGCGTCATTGGTTCCGCCATCGCCGCTGGTGTGCTGATGGCTCTGTTCGGCTAATTGTTACCCTGGTTGCTGTGCGGCCCGATGGGGACATCGGGCCCTATAGCGGCTATCCTGTAGGGGCGGATATCATCCGCCCGTTCTATCGAAATGCTGGTGGTCAACGTGCGGGCGGATAATATCCGCCCCTACAATGGTTACTGCGTATCGATAGGCGCGCCGGGTCGTCGCGCCCTACGCGCTGCCATCGCCGGACCATTTGTAGGGCGGGACGACCCCGGCCCGCCGTCCTCCGGTGCTGACATTCTCTGTAGGGGCCGATGTCCTCATCGGCCCGTCCCCGAAAGGGGACCGATCCGCCGCACAACGGCGGTAAGAACTTCCCCCTTGCCGGGGAAGAGAAAAGGAGTGTTTCAATGGAAACAATGGAATTTCTGTCTAAGAAGCCCCTTCTGATCACCGATACCATTCTCCGTGATGCCCACCAGTCCCAGGCGGCTACCCGCATGACCATCGACGACATGCTCCCCGCCCTGGAGATCCTGGATTCTATCGGCTATTACTCCCTGGAGTGCTGGGGCGGCGCTACCTTCGACGTGTGTATGCGCTTCCTCAACGAGGACCCCTGGGAGCGCCTGCGCACCCTGCGCAAGCACCTGCCCAACACCAAGCTGCAAATGCTCTTCCGCGGCCAGAACATCCTGGGCTATAAGCACTACGCCGATGACGTTGTCGATGCCTTCTGCCGCAAATCCATCGAGAACGGCATGGACATCATCCGTATCTTCGACGCGCTGAACGACGTCCGCAATCTGGAGCAGGCCATCAAGTCCACCAAGAAGTACGGCGGTACCGTCGAGGCAACCCTGTCCTACACCATCTCCCCCATCCACAACGAGGATTACTTCGTGAAGATGGCCAAGGAGCTGGAGCAGATGGGCGCCGACACCCTGTGCATCAAGGACATGGCCAACCTCCTGCTGCCCATGGACGCCTACTCCCTGGTGAAGCGCCTGAAGGAGAGCGTGGACATGCCCATCCACCTCCACACCCACAACACCACCGGTACCGGCGACATGGTGTACCTCATGGCCGCTTACGCCGGCGTAGACATCGTGGACACCGCCCTCAGCCCCCTGGCCAACGGCACTGCCCAGCCCTCCACCGAGTCCCTGGTGGCGACCCTCCAGGGCACCGTCCGCGACACCGGGCTGGATCTGAACAAGATGAGCGACGCCGCCGTCCATTTCCGCAAGGTAGCCCAGCGCCTGAAGGACACCGGTTCTCTGGACCCCAAGGTGCTGAACGTGGATACCAACACCCTGCTCTATCAGGTGCCCGGCGGAATGCTGTCCAACCTGATCAGCCAGCTGAAGCAGGCCGGTAAGGAGGACAAGTACTACGACGTGCTGGCGGAGATCCCCCGTGTCCGCGAGGACTACGGCTATCCCCCGCTGGTCACCCCCTCCTCCCAGATCGTCGGTACCCAGGCCGTCATGAACATCATCATGGGCGAGCGGTACAAGACCTTCACCAAGGAGTCCCGCGCCGTCCTGAAGGGCGAGTACGGCGCTCTGCCTGGCAAGGTCAACGAGGCCGTCCGCGCCAAGGCCGGCATCAAGCCCGACGAGGTGATCACCTGCCGTCCGGCCGACCTGCTGGAGCCCGAGCTGGAGAAGTATAAAGAGGAGTTCAAGGACATCGCCAAGAGCGAGGAAGACGTCCTGAGCCTG
Source organism: Oscillibacter sp. (assembly GCA_014799915.1). Lineage (GTDB taxonomy): Bacteria > Bacillota > Clostridia > Oscillospirales > Oscillospiraceae > Pelethomonas. Next base: position 30,676 of record JAAVHD010000030.1, on the reverse strand, counting down.
GCCCTGTTCCCCCAGGTAGCCCCCAAGTTCCTGGCCTGGAGAGACGGTCCCCACGACGAGCCGAAGGCCGCTCCCGCTGCCAAGCCCGCCGCCGACCCCAACGCCGTGCGCGAGCTGTACGTGGACGACAAGAGCATCTAACCGAATACGCACAAGGAGGACTGCCAGTATGGCAGTCCTCCTTTTCTTTCCGCCGTCACTTGTGCCTTTTGCCGCGATGTGATATGATAACGGCCAGATGTTGTTTGAAAGGACGGGGCAGTCATGAAAAGAAAAATAATATTACTGGGCAGCAGCGGCCTGGTAGGCCAAGCCATGGAGCAAGCCCTGCGGGAGGAGTATCAAGTCATCCCAGCAGCAGGACATCATAAGCCAGAGAACGGCTATTGCCTGCCTGTAGAAGACCCAACAGGCCTGCTGGAGGTCTTGCGCCAGGAGACCCCGGATATCGTGATTTCCACCATCCGGGGAGACTATCAGGTACAGATGACCTTCCATGAGATGCTGGCAGACTGGCTGACGGAAAAAGGAACGCGGCTGCTCTACGTGTCCACAGCCAATGTGTTCGACGGCAATCTGTCCCGTCCCTGGACGGAAGCAGACCCGCCCGCCGCAGAGTCAGAGTACGGCATTTTCAAGCAGAACTGCGAGGCCATGCTGCGCAAAAAGCTGGGAGAGCAGCTCATTATTTTCCGACTGCCATCCGTCTGGGCCGCTGATTGTCCCCGGGTACGGGCATTGAAGGCACACAGCCAAAACGGCGAACCGCACCATACGATCTGCGGGGATTCAGTAAATGTCACCCTGACAAAGCAGATCACAGATTATGCGAAGTATGTTCTGCAACATGACCTGCGAGGAATTTTCCATGTAGGGACCACGGATACGGTGGATTATTTTGCGTTTGAGAAACTGGTCTGCAAGGCACTGGGTATCGCGCCGCCTGAGTTCGAGATAGAAGAAGCTGGGATGCAGGCCTATCAGGCGGTCCTTCCAACGAGAAAAGAGATTCCTGATGAAATCCAAATGACGGTTGCGCAGGTTTTGGAGGCATTGGGGCAGTAGGGGCGGATAGTATCCGCCCGTATGATAGCGTAATGCTATTGCTGAAACGGGCGGATAATATCCGCCCCTACAGATGCCGTATCCGATAGTACCCATATGCCCTGTAGAAGCGGGCGCACAATGTGCGCCCCTACATAGATTGCAGATAGGCGACAAATCATCAACCTCGCACCCCGGGAGCTCCCCTCGTGTTAAAACGGTAGGGACCAAGTCAACATCCTGAAACAGACGCAGCGCAGGAGAAACCAGCACCACATCCGATTTAGACCGGACGGACTACAGGATGAGCGCAAAAAATAAATTCCCCCGTAATAAAATGAGGGATTCTTAAACCGTAGGTTTAAGTGGTTTTTTGCCTTCTTTTTGTCCACACAAAAAGAAGGCGCAGGGTCCGGGGCCGCGCAGGTCCCGGGCCGACGGAAGAAACAACTCCCCGCGCGCCCAAAGGGCGGCAAAGAAAATGTATCTCAACCAAGAAAATAAAAAGAAAAACCTCTTGTGAAACATCTGTTTGTGTGATACAATATACTGAAACCAAAACCACCTGGAGAGGAGGAAACCCAATGGGCGTCCATACAGGGCATAGAGAGCGAAAAAAAGACCAGTTCCTCCGCTGCGGGTCTGACTCCTTTGCCGACCACGAGCTGCTGGAGCTCCTGCTCTTTTACGCCATCCCCCAGCGGGATACCAACCCCATCGCCCATGAGCTGATGGAGCGCTTCGGCAGCCTTCAGGCCGTCCTCTCCGCCTCTCCGGAGGAGCTGATGGAGGTGGGCTATATCAAGCAGAACGCCGCCGTGCTCCTCCGGCTGGTGCCCTCCCTGTGCCAGAGGGCGCTGGTCTCCGAGGACGGACGTGAGATAATCCTCTCCACACCGGAACAGATCGGCGAGTTCTTCCAAAAAGTCTTCATGGCCCACTCCACGGAAGTAATGTACCAGCTGTGCCTGGACGCGAAGGGCAAGAAAAAGGGCCTCTTCAAGGTCAGCGAGGGCGACGTGAGCAGCGTCGGGCTCAATATCCGTCAGATCGTAGAAAACGCCCTCCGCTGCAAGGCGATCGCAGTAGTAATGGCCCATAACCACCCCAGCGGTCTGGCCCTGCCCTCCCACGAGGACGAGATCGCCACCCGGCTGGTGCGTGAAGCGCTGGACACAGTGGAGATCCAGCTGTACGACCACATCATCGTAGCAGATAACGACTATGTGTCCATGGCACAGTCAGGGTTACTGTAAACAGGAGGTGCCCCCATGCCTGCTTTTGAAGTAGTTTCTGAATACACCCCCTCCGGCGACCAGCCGGAGGCTATCGCCAAGCTGGCCCAGGGCATTGAGGACGGCCTGCGGGAGCAGATCCTCCTGGGCGTCACCGGCTCCGGCAAGACCTACACCATGGCAAAGGTCATCGAGGCCGTCCAGCGGCCCACCCTGGTGCTGGCCCACAATAAAACCCTGGCGGCCCAGCTCTGCGAGGAGTTCAAGGAGTTCTTCCCCAATAACGCCGTAGAGTACTTCGTCTCCTACTACGACTACTACCAGCCGGAGGCGTACATCGCCCACACGGACACCTTTATTGAAAAAGACGCCTCCATCAACGAGGAGATCGACCGTCTCCGTCTGGCCGCCACCGCCTCCTTGCTGGAGCGGCGGGACGTGATCGTGGTGTCCTCCGTCAGCTGCATCTACGGCCTGGGCGAGCCGGAGGATTTCGAGAACATGATGATCTCCCTCCGCGTGGGGGCCCAGATGGAGCGCAACGAACTGCTCCACCGGCTTATCGACATCCGCTACGAGCGCAATGATATCGCCTTCGAGCGCAATATGTTCCGGGTTCGGGGGGACACGGTGGAGCTGTGGCCCGCCTACTGGAAGGATTCCGCTATCCGGGTGGAGTTCTTCGGCGACGAGATCGACCGCATCAGCGAGATCAACCCCGTCACCGGCACCGTCACCCGTCGCTTGACCAACATCCCCGTCTGGCCCGCCAGCCACTACGTCACTTCCAAAGAGAAGATGGACCGTGCAATCGTGGAGATCGAGAAGGAGCTGGAGGAACGGGAAAAATGGTTCATTGAAAACGGCAAGCTGGTGGAGGCCCAGCGCATCCGCCAGCGGACCACCTATGACGTCGAAATGATGCGGGAGCTGGGGTATTGCAGCGGCATCGAGAACTACAGCCGGGTGGTCTCAGGCCGTCCGGTGGGGTCTCCGCCGCTGACGCTGATGGACTACTTCCCGGAGGATTTTGTGCTGTTCGTGGACGAGAGCCACGTGACCCTGCCCCAGGTCCGTGCCATGTTCAACGGCGACCGGGCGCGGAAGGAGAGCCTGGTGGAGTACGGCTTCCGCCTCCCCTGCGCCTTCGACAACCGACCCCTCCGATTTGAGGAATTCCAGACCCGGTTCCACCAGGCGGTGTACGTCTCCGCCACCCCGGCGGAGTATGAGCGCAGTCAGGCGGACCAGATCGTGGAGCAGGTGATCCGCCCCACCGGCCTGCTGGACCCGAAGGTAGAGGTCCGGCCCGTGGCGGGACAGATCGACGATCTGATCGGCGAGATCAACGCCCGTTCCGCCCGAAACGAGCGGGTATTGGTGACCACCCTGACCAAAAAGATGGCAGAGGACCTGACCCAGTACCTGACCAAAGCGGGCATCAAAGTCCGCTATATGCACCACGACGTAGAGACCATCGAGCGCATGGAGCTGATCCGTGACCTGCGGCTGGGCGAGTTCGACGTGCTGGTTGGCATCAACCTGCTGCGCGAGGGCCTGGACATGCCGGAGGTCAGTCTGGTAGCCATCCTGGACGCAGACAAGGAGGGCTTTCTGCGCAGCGAGACCAGCCTGATCCAGACCATCGGCCGCGCCGCCCGAAACGCGGAGGGCCTTGTAATTCTGTACGCCGACACCATCACCCGCAGTATGCGCTCCGCCATGGACGAGACAGAGCGGCGGCGGAAGATCCAGGATGATTTCAATAAGGAGCACGGCATCGTGCCCAAGACGGTCATCAAGTCCGTGCGTGAGATCCTGGAGCTGAGCAAGGCCGAGGCGGAGACCCAGAAGAAGTCCGGCAAGAAGCTGACCAAGAAGGAAGTGGAGGAGGAGATCATCAAGCTGGAGAAGCAGATGAAGGAAGCCGCAAAGATGATGGAATTCGAGTACGCGGCAGTGCTGCGTGACCGGATCATTGAGCTAAGGAAGGAAGTCCATTAACCATCCCGGCTCCCTGCGCCGGGTGTTAGACTGGCTCAGCCGCATGCCGAACCGGACCCCCAGGGTGAAAACCTCAACACCCCATTCCAGGCGCATGTTAGAGACCATGTCATGCAGACGCAGATGTTCTTTCTTGGTCAATGAGGTGCGTTCCGCAAATGCGGCCAGGACGTCATTGTAATTGCTTTCAAAGCTGCGCAGTTTTGGCAGGGCATAGTGGTCGAAGAGCCATTCGTAGATGTTATTCATGAGATGATCCCTTTCTGTAATGCACAATTTTACTACGCTTTATGTATTTATTATACTCCCAATCTTACTATGTGTCAAGAGGTTTTTATGAACAACGAAAAAAAGCCGGAAATGGCTAAATTTGGACAGAGGCTAAAGGAACTGCGTAAAGAAAAGAAAAAAAAGCAATCTGAAATGGCCGAGTTGTTAGGATGTACGACAAGCCATTACCAGAAAATTGAATATGGAGAGATCAATATTCCAGGTATCTCCCTGATGATCCTTGCGGATTATTTCGGCGTGACCACGGATTATCTGCTGGGCCGGTCGGAGGACGGGGGCCCGGTGGGGTGAACGAATTCCGAAAGCGGAAACAACACCGCCTGCCTGGTTATGATTATCGGAACCCTGGATATTATTTTGTTACGATATGTATCAAAAACAGGGCTGATTTGTTAGGCAGCATTGTTGTAGGGGCCGATGTCCTCATCGGCCCGCGTGTTGCACTGTCGCAAATAGGATGTATGGTGCGCGATGTGATTCTCACAATGCCGTCGGTGGACCAATATGTCATCATGCCGAACCATCTGCATCTGATTTTTCATCTACCTCCGTTAGGGGACGGGCCGATGGGGACATCGGCCCCTACAACATCTGTTCCTATGCTGGTTCGGTATTTGAAGAGGTCTGTTACATTAGCATGTGGATTCCCAATTTGGCAGGACGATTATCACGACCACATCATCCGCGACGAATCCGAATATCTCCGCATCTGCGAGTACATCGAAACCAACCCCGCCAAATGGCAGGAAGACATATATTATGCGGTCCCCAAAGGAGAGATGCTGCTATGACCCCCCAATCTCAAAAAGTCCTGTCCGATTTCCAAATCCGGAAATCCAAAAAACAGAAGGAAACCTTCCGCACATGGCTGTGCGGCGAACTGGAAACCGCCGGTTACCAGCCCAAAGTAGAAAAGGGCTTTGCTGCCCGGAACGTAGTGGTAGGCGACCCGGAGACAGCAAAAGTGATCTTCTCCGCCCACTACGACACCTGCGCCGTACTGCCCATCCCCAATTTCATCACGCCCCGGAACATGCTGTTCTATCTGCTCTACCAGTTGTGCCTCGTTCTGCCGCTGTTCATCATCCTTGCGGTGGTAGAGGGAGTGCTCCTTGTCGTGGCCAGCGACTTGGCGGAGATGGGTATCCTGTGGCCCCTGGCGCTGGTGCCGCTGACCTCCATCGTGATCTGTACCTTTTTCTGCTGGTGGATCATCGACGGCCCCGCCAACAAGCACACCGCCAACGACAACACCAGCGGCACGATCACCCTTCTGGAGACCGCGCTAGCCATGCCCGGGCCAGACCGTGAAAAGGTCTGTTTCGTGTTCTTCGATAACGAGGAAAAGGGCCTCTTCGGCTCCGCAGCATTCACAAAGGCCCACAAAAAGGCCAAAAAGGGGACGCTGAATATCAACTTCGACTGCGTGTCCGACGGCGACTATATCCAGTTCTACCCCGACGCCCGGATGAAGAAGAAAAACCAGCCAGCTCTCGACCGCATTGAACACGCCTTCCAGGGCCGAGGAGAGAAGCAGACGGAGGTAGTCCGCGGCTTCGGATTCTATCCCTCCGACAATAAGGCATTCAAAAACGGCGTAGGTGTCTGCGCATTGAAGAAAAAGAAGATCATTGGCTACTACCTGGACCGCATCCATACCAAAAAAGACACCGTGTTTGAGGCGGAGAATATCGACATCCTCCGGGACGGCGCCCTGCGGCTGGCAAGCTCCGTGCAAAAATGATTGACATAAAAAATTATTCGACTATGCTTTTTGTAGGGGCCGATGTCCTCATCGGCCCGCCGTTGACCAGCAGATATAACCAAGAACGGGCCGATGAGGACATCGGCCCCTACGAATGTGGAATATACGCAAAACAGGAGAAACACCCATGCAAGATAAAATCTATATCAAAGGCGCACGCGAGAACAATCTAAAGAACGTAGACGTAGAAATCCCCCGTGACAAGCTGGTAGTAGTGACGGGCCTGTCCGGCTCCGGCAAATCCAGCCTTGCCTTCGACACCATCTACGCCGAAGGCCAGCGGCGGTACGTGGAGAGCCTCAGCTCCTACGCCCGCATGTTCCTGGGCCAGATGGAGAAGCCGGACGTGGACTACATCGACGGTCTCTCCCCCGCCATCTCCATCGACCAGAAGACCACCAGCAAGAACCCCCGCTCCACCGTGGGCACCGTGACGGAGATCTACGACTACCTCCGCCTCCTCTGGGCCCGTGTGGGCACCCCCCACTGCCCCGTCTGCGGCAAGGAAATCCGCCAGCAGACCATCGACCAGATTATCGACCAGATCCTGGAGCTGGAGGAAGGCACCCGCATCCAGATCCTGGCCCCCGTGGTCCGCGCCCGGAAGGGCGAATATACCAAAGTCTTTGAAGATGCCCGGAAATCCGGCTATGTCCGCACCCGCGTGGACGGCATCCTCTACGAGCTGACCGAGGAGATCAAGCTGGAGAAGAACAAGAAGCACAATATCGAGATCGTGGTAGACCGTCTGGTAGTCCGTCCGGACATCCGCCAGCGCCTCACCGACAGCGTAGAAACCGCCTCCAATCTGGCAGGCGGCATCGTCATCGTCAATCTCCTCCGGGAGGAGCGGGACATGCTGTTTTCCCAGAACTACGCCTGCGAGGACTGCGGCGTGTCCATCGAGGAGCTGGCCCCCCGGATGTTCTCCTTCAACAACCCCTACGGGGCCTGCCCCGCCTGTACGGGCCTGGGCAGCCAGCTGAAGGTGGACCCCCTGCTCATTGTACCCGACGAGGACAAATCCATCCTGGAGGGAGCCATCCAGTGCTCCGGCTGGAACAACATCCGGGGCGACGGCATCAGCCGCATGTACTTCGACGCCCTGTCGAAAAAATATAAATTCAAACTGACCACCCCCTGGAAGGACCTGACCAAAGAGGCCAGGGACATCATCCTCTACGGCACCAAGGGGGAAAATCTGGAGCTCCACTACGACCAGCCCCGCGGCAAGGGCACCCTCCGCCAGCCCTTCGAGGGCATCTGCAACAACATCGAGCGCCGCTACCGGGATACCCAGTCCGACGCCTCCCGCCGGGAGCTGGAGGAGACCATGAGCGAGTGCCCCTGCCCGGTGTGCAAGGGCAGGCGTCTGAAAATGGAGAGCCTGGCCGTCACCGTAGGCGGCAGCAGCATCCACGACTTCACCACCCTGCCGGTGTCCAAGGCGCTGACATTCATGGAGGGCCTGACCCTGACCCGCACCCAGACCATGATTGCGGACCAGATTCTGAAAGAGATCCGCTCCCGGCTTGGCTTCCTGCAAAGCGTGGGCCTGCAATACCTGACCCTGAGCCGCAGCGCGGCCACCCTGTCCGGCGGCGAGAGCCAGCGCATCCGCCTGGCCACCCAGATCGGCTCCAGCCTCATGGGCGTCCTGTATATTCTGGACGAGCCCTCCATCGGCCTGCACCAGCGGGACAACGACAAACTGCTGGAGACCCTGCGGCAGCTCCGGGACCTGGGCAACACCCTGATCGTGGTGGAGCACGACGAGGACACCATGCGCGCCGCCGACTATATCATCGACGTAGGCCCCGGCGCGGGGGTCCACGGCGGACATATCATCGCCGCCGGCACCCCGGAGGAAGTCGCCGCAAGCCCCGCCTCCCTGACGGGCCAGTACCTCAGCGGCAAGCGCTATATCGCCGTCCCTCCGGAGCGCCGGAAGGGCAGCGGCAAAAAGCTGACCGTCCGGGGTGCGGCGGAGAACAACCTGCGGAACATCGACGTGGACATTCCCCTGGGGACCTTCACCTGCGTCACCGGCGTGTCCGGATCGGGTAAATCCTCGCTGGTGAATGAAATTTTATTCAAGCGCCTGGGCGCGGACTTAAACCGCATGAAGTGCCGCCCCGGCAAACACAAGGCCGTGGAGGGCGAGGAGTACCTGGACAAGGTCATCAACATCGACCAGAGCCCCATCGGCCGCACGCCCCGCTCCAACCCCGCTACCTATACCGGCGTGTTCAACGATATCCGTGACCTGTTCGCCTCCACCCCGGAGGCCAAGGCCAGGGGCTACGGCCCCGGGCGTTTCAGCTTCAACACCCGCGGCGGACGCTGCGAGGCCTGCTCCGGCGACGGCCTGCTGAAAATCGAGATGCACTTCCTCCCCGACATCTACGTCCCCTGCGAGGTCTGCAAGGGCAAGCGCTACAACCGGGAGACCCTGGAGGTCCGCTACAAGGGAAAGAACATCTACGACGTACTGGAGATGACCGCCGAGGAGGCAAAGGAGTTCTTCAAGCCCCTGCCGAAGATCGCGGTGAAGATGGAGACCCTCTGCGACGTGGGCCTGGGCTATATCAAGGTAGGCCAGGCGTCCACCACCCTCTCCGGCGGCGAGGCCCAGCGGGTGAAGCTGGCCACCGAGCTGAGCAAGCGCAGCACCGGCAGCACCATCTATATCCTGGACGAGCCCACCACCGGCCTGCACACCGACGACGTGGGCAAGCTGCTGGAGGTCCTGCAAAGGCTGGTGGACGCGGGCAACACGGTGGTGGTCATCGAGCACAACCTGGACGTGATCAAGTGCGCGGACCACATCATCGACCTTGGCCCCGAGGGCGGCGACGGCGGCGGCGCCATCGTCTGCACAGGCACCCCGGAGGAGGTAGCCGCCTGCGAGGGCAGCTACACCGGGCAGTATCTGAAAAAGGTGCTGGAGCGATAACCGAAAGAGGCAAAAAGCTATGGCGAAAAATGACAACGCCCATTCCCTCCGGCTGACGGACAGCCTGGATAGAAACGCCGGACATGAGGCGGCAGTAGAATTTGCGGGACAATACCCCTTATCCAAGAGCGCGAATATTGAAAAGAAATTCCAGTGGGCGCAAGCCGCGTGCCAGTATCTGGAGGAGCGCTTTGACGCGGACGCCATTGTCAGGATCAGAAAAGATTGCCGATGCAACGACGGGAAGTCTATTGCCGCTAAGCTGCTGAAATATCTGAACAAGTCGGACAGCATCGTGGCATTTGTCAATACCTTCAACCAGAACGAAACCTTTGCCTCTCTTGTGTATCTTTCGGACAACAGGCTCCTGTTCTGCTATCCCGAGTGCTACTGCGCCTGTGTCAAGCGTGTCCCGGAGGAGCTGTCCCGCACATGGTGCTATTGCACGTTGGGCAACGCCGAGGGAATTTTCCGCGAGGTGTTCCAAAAGGATGTAAAGGTTTCCCTGCTGGAGAGCATAAAGAGCGGCGGGGAGCGATGTGCGATCGAGGTACAGTGGTGAGGGAGAAAACTCTTGCGGCCTTGTCCGGAATGTGGTAAAATAGACCTATAGAGGTCCCGGCTCTAGGGCCGGGGCCTTTTTGCATGGGTCCGCCCCGCGCTGCGGGGCCGTGAGAAAGGGAAGATACAATGGACGTTATGCAATGGCTCACCCAAAACCCCTTGGGTGAATTTTGCTTTACCATACTGGTCTCCATGGTCCCGGTGGTGGAGCTGCGGGGCGGGATACCCTTCGGCGTAGCCAGGGGGCTGCCGGTGTGGGCGGCATATACGGCGGCCATCATCGGGAATATTCTGCCTGTGCCCTTCATACTGGTATATATCCGGCGGATTTTCCAGTGGATGCGGCAGCGGATGCCGCGGCTCAACTCCCTGGTGGACCGGCTGGAGAAAAAGGCGCATCTGAAGGGGCAGCGGGTGACCAGGTACAAATACCTGGGCCTGTTGCTGTTCGTAGCCATCCCCCTGCCGGGGACGGGCGCCTGGACGGGCGCTCTGGCGGCGGCATTTCTGGACATGCCCCTCCGGAAGGCGCTGCCCTCCATCTTCGCCGGCATACTTATCGCCGGAATCGCCATCAGCATCCTGACCTTCGGCGTAGCAAGCCTGATTTAACCATTTCCCCCGCCGCCGCATAGACTGGGTAAACGGCGACGGGAGGGGATTTTATGAATTTATGGCAGGATGGCCTGGTGGCTCTGCTGGCGTCCATTGGCCTGGCAACCATCATGTGGACGGTAGTCCGGGCGGTGCTGTTTGCCAAACCGGAGGTGCGGCGGGAGCTGGCAGCCCTGCTGCCCGTCCAGGGAGACGGAGAGCACCTGGAGGAGCAGATCCGGGCTCTCCAGCGGCTGCGGCAGGAGCAGGGACTGTTCGGCAGGGCCCTGCTGGTGGACTGCGGCCTGACCGAGGAGGGCCGGAAGCTGGCAAACATCCTGACCCGTGAGCACCGCTGGGTGTCCCTGTGCGGGAAGGACGAGGTGGGGGATTACCTGACGGGGTAAGAAATCCAGAACCCAGCCCCAGTAAACCGCCAATCCCTGTAGGGGCGAGCATTGCTCGCCCGCTTCTAAAAGGCAGAACCGCATTAACAAATCTCGTATATGCCCTTCAGCTTGCGGGCGAGCAATGCTCGCCCCTACACAGCTTTTCTATTTCCATGTTTCTGCGCATTTATTGAAAGATCAGAAGGAGACAACCGCCATGAACGAACGGTGTACCATCGACGGCACCATTGCCAGCGTCATCTACCAGAATGAGGAAAATGGTTACACCGTCCTGCGGCTTGTCACCAGCGACGGCGAGGCGGTGACGGTGGTAGGGGCCATCCCCTGCGCCGCTCCGGGAGAGGATCTGATCGTCACCGGCCACTGGGTCAGCCACCCTGTCCACGGCGACCAGGTCCAGGCGGAACAAGTAGAGCGCCACCTGCCCACCACGGAAGACGAAATTCTGCGATATTTATCCTCCGGCGTCATCAAAGGCGTCGGCGCGGCCACAGCCGCCCGCCTGGTTGAACGCTTCGGCGTAGAAACCCTGAACGTCCTGGAGGAGGACCCGGACCGCCTGCTCCGGATCAAGGGCATCACCCCCCGGAAGGCCAGGGAGATCAGCGAGAGCTACCGCTACCAGACCGGGATGCGGCGGCTGATGGACTTTCTGTCCATCAACGACCTGCCCCTCTCCCTGGCTCTGCGGCTGTACCGCCGCTACGGCGGCAGCGCCCTGGACGCGGTGCGGGAAAACCCGTATCTGCTAGTGGACGAGCTGTACGGCGTGGACTTCGCCATCATGGACGAGATCGCCCTGTCCATGGGCATGGCCGGGGACAGCCGTCGGCGGGTGGAGGCCTCCGTCCTCTTTGAACTGACCTATAATCTGAATAACGGCCATATATTCCTGCCCCGGGACAAGCTGATCGCTGCCGCGTCCCAGCTCATCGACTGCCCTCCCGATATGGTGGAAACGGCCCTGGACGATCTCATCAACCGTGGCGCGGTCCGGTGGGAGAAGGTGGCAAAGGTGGAAGCCTGCTACCTCCGCCGGCTGTACGACGCGGAGACGGCGGTAACGGAGAAGCTGGAGCGGATGCTCCGTTGCCAGGCGGACCGTCTGGACTACGTAGCCAACCGGGTAGACTCCATTATCACCCAGATCGAGAAAGAGCAGGACCTGACCTATGCCCCCGCCCAGCGGCGGGCGGTGGAGCTGGCGGCGAAGCAGGGCGTGGTCCTCCTCACCGGCGGGCCCGGCACCGGTAAAACCACCTCCGTGCGCGGCATTGTAGCCATGCTGGACCGGATGGGCTGTACCACGCTGCTGATGGCCCCGACGGGCCGTGCGGCAAAGCGGCTGGGTGAGCTCTGCGGCCGGGAGGCACAGACCATCCACCGGTGTCTCGGCATGACCTGGAAGGAGGACACCGGCGAGGTGACCTTCCAGAAAAATGAAAAAGAGCCTCTGGAAGCAGAGGCTGTGATTGTGGACGAGATGAGCATGGTAGACCTGCCCCTAATGGCAGCTTTGCTCTCGGCCATCAAGGACGACTGCCGCCTCATTATGGTAGGCGACCCGGACCAGCTGCCCTCGGTAGGGCCGGGGAACGTGTTCGGTGACCTGATCCGCTCCGGGCGGGTGGAGATGGTGAATCTGACAGAGATTTTCCGGCAGGCCCAGGCCTCCGCCATTATCCGCGCGGCCCACGCGGTGAATCAGGGCCAGCTTCCGGAGCTTCGCAATACTTCCGACAGTGACTTCTTCTTCATGCGCCGCCGGGACCCGCTGACAGCGGTGGACCTGGTGGTGGAGCTGTGCAGGAAGCGCCTGCCCGAAAATATGGGCGTAGAGCCCGGCCAGATCCAGGTCCTCTGCCCCACCCGAAAAGGCGACTGGGGGACTGCGGCCCTGAACAAAGCGCTCCAGAAGGCACTGAACCCGCCCGCTCCGGAGAAGCGGCAGAAGGTGTGGGGCGAAACCACCTTCCGCATCGGGGACCGGGTGATGCAGGTCCGGAACAACTACGATGTACTGTGGCTCCGCACCGACGGCGTGACCGGCGCAGGAATATTCAATGGCGACGTAGGCGTAGTGGAGGACATCGACCCCGGCGGCGAGCTGATGAGCATCCGCTTCGACGACCGCACAGCTACCTATACCGCCGACATGCTGGGGGAACTGGAGCTGGCCTACGCCGTCACGGTACATAAGAGCCAGGGCAGCGAGTATAAGGCCGTGGTCCTGGTGGCCCTCCCCGCCGCCCCGGCGCTGATGGTCCGGGGGGTGCTGTACACGGGGATCACCCGGGCGCGGGAGCTGCTGGTGGTGGTCGGCGACGACACGGCCCTGGGCCGCATGGCGGAAAATGACCGGCAGCAGCGGCGGTACAGCGGCCTGCGCTGGCGGCTGCGGCAGGGGGCGAAGACATAGGGCAGTCCGGTGGTTATTGTGGACGCAATTGTCCGTAGGGGCCGATGTCCCCATCGGCCCGCTGTTACCCCGCAGATTATCGTACAATGGGCCGATGGGGACATCGGCCCCTACAGAATTAGGACAAATATTAGTTTCCAGAGAAGGAAGGCAAAACATCATGAAAACCAAAAACAAGGCTCTGAAAATTACCGGCATTGTCCTGCTGGCGGTGCTGGTTCTCTTCTCCGTTGTATCCCTGATCGTGGTGCAGATCCTGTTCGATGAAACCTTTTCCCGCACTGCGCCGCGGGAGCAGGGGCTCACCGCTTACCTCCGCTACTGGGACGTGGAAGATCAGTACGACCGGGAAGCGGTTTCCTTCCTCTCTGGAAAGAACCGCCTGTACGGCCATCTCTACGGCGCGGGGAACGCCGGGGGCCTGGTGGTCATTTCCCACGGCATGGGCGGCGGCGAGGAGAGCTATCTGGCGGAAGCCCTGTATTTCGTGGACCACGGCTATCAGGTGCTGTGCTACAGCAACACCGGCTGCTGGGAAAGCGAAGGGAAGACCTGCATCGGGCTGAACCAGTCGGTACTGGATCTGGACGCGGCCCTGACCTGGGTGGAGGGCGAGAGCCGGTTCGACGGCGTGCCCGTGTACCTCTACGGCCACAGCTGGGGCGGCTACGCCGTGGCGGCCATCTTCCATTTCGACCACGAGATCACCGCCTCCGCCAGTGTGGCGGGGTTCAACGAGGCCATGCCCATGATTATGGAGTGGGGCGCGGACATGCTGGGGCCGCTGATCTATGCGGAGTATCCGTTCATCTGGCTCAACCAGAAGCTGACCTTCGGCAAGACCTTTGGCCTGACGGCAGTGGACGCCCTCAACAGCACCGATACGCCGGTGCTGATCCTGCACGGCAATGAGGATGAGACGGTCGGATATAATACAGTGAGTATTATTTCACAGAAAGATTGTATTACGAATCCCAATGTGGCGTATTTCGTCTGTGACAAGCCGCCGCAGAACGACCACAACCGGCTCTTCCAGTCTTTGGAGAGCATTGCGTACCATGACGAGCTGAACGAGCTTTACGACGAGATATACAGCCAGTATGACGGGGAGATCCCGGAGGATGTGGACAGGGAATTTTACGCGAAGGTGGATAAGCATCTGGCGTCCGAGATGGACGAGGCGTTTATGGAGAACGTGCTGATGTTCTATCAGGAGGCGGGGCGTTGAAACATCTGTGAATGATCCATCCCCGGTAGGGGCGGATATTATCCGCCCGCTTTGATGAAATGCCGGTAATGATTGAACGGCGGGCCGAGTCGTCCCGCCGTCTATCGGGTTGCGGTACATGTCGATGGAACGGGCGGATAATATCCGCCCCTGCAGGATTCTGCGGACCCGCAATAATTCCGCAAAAGAAAAATCCCGCCGCNTTGGNCGGGAAAAGGAGCAGCATATGACAAAACAGGAATTTNTTGATCTGACCGCCCGCGGCGTGGTNNTGCTGGANGGCGCCACCGGCAGCAACCTCCGNGCNGCGGGGATGCCGGTGGGCNTTTCCTCGGAGANGTGGATATTGGAGCATTCAGAGGTCATGCTGGACCTCCAGCGCCGCTANGTGGAGGCGGGGAGCCAGATNCTCTGNACCCCCACCTTTTCCGCCAACCGTNTGCGGCTGAAGGACTTCGGTCTGGAGGACCAGCTGAAGGAGCTGAANNTCCGGCTGGCGGAACTGACCCGCGAGGCCGCNNCNGGNAANGCNNTGGTNGCCGGAGANCTGCCCACNNTGGGCCGTCCCCTGGAACCGGTGGGGGACATGCCCTACAGNGAGGCGTATGACGTNTACCGGGAGCACATGGAGGCNCTGGCNGAGGCNGGNGTGGATCTGTTCGCNNTGGAGACCCTGATGGGGGCGGANGAGGCTGTGGCNGCGNTGGACGCGGCGGCGGCNCTGGATCTGCCGGTGTGGTGCTCCTTCTCGGTGGAGNCGGACGGCAGTCTGATGTTCGGCGGAAACGTCTGGGANACGGCGGCTATGCTCCAGGAGCTGGGGGCCGTGGCNGTGGGNGTCAACTGCTCCGTGGGGCCGGANCAGCTGGAGTCCGTCATCCGCTCTNTCCGNGNGGCGGTGGACATCCCNGTGATNGCCAANCCCAACGCCGGTCTGCCGGTGATGGACGAGCACGGCCAGGCCCACTACAGCATGGGCCCGGAGGACTTTGCCCGGCACATCCGGACTCTGATCGAGGCGGGCGCGGGCATCGTGGGCGGCTGCTGCGGCACCACACCGGAGTACATCCGGCAGGTNGCGGCGGGACTGGGGNGCTGACAGGAATTNGATTNAGATTGCTTTCCCGGATAGTTGACAAACTGACCAAAGTCAGGTATGATATTCTTACAACCTCCGGGCAATGTATGCAAAAGCGGAGCTGTTCCGGCAGGAANGGCTCCGTTTCTTTTCTTACCCAGCGAGGCAGTAGGAATCAACAGAAAAGGAGAACGGCAATGAAGGTACTGATATTGGGCGGCGTAGCCGCCGGAACGAAAGTGGCCGCCAAGCTGCTGCGGGAGGACCGTTCCTGTGAAGTGACTGTCCTGACCAAGGGCAGGGACATCTCNTANGCGGGCTGCGGNCTGCCNTACTATGTGGGCGATGTGATCCACGAGCGGAGCGAGCTGATCGTCAACACCCCGGAGAAATTTGCCGCCCTCACCGGGGCCGAAGTAAAAACCGAGACCGAGGCCGTGGCCGTCCACCCCGACAAGCACACGGTGGAGGCCAAGGACCTGAAAACCGGCGAGGTGGNGGAGTACGGCTATGACAAGCTGGTGATCGCCACCGGCGCTTCCCCCTTTGTGCCGCCTATTCAGGGGTTGGATTTGAAGAATGTGTTCGTCATGCGTACCCCCGATGACGCTATTGGTCTGCGGGAGGCTGTGGAGGTCGGGGAAATCAAGCGGGCCGTGGTGGCCGGCGGCGGCTTTATCGGCCTGGAGGTAGCGGAGAATTTGGCTGCCAAGGGCGTCAAGACTACCGTTATTGACTTCGCGCCCCATGTCCTGCCCAACTTCCTGGACCCTGAGNTCAGCGAGTATGTGGAGAACAAGATGGCTGATGAGGGCATCATGCCCATGACCGGGGTGTCTCTGGAAGGCGTGGAAGGCGACGGAAAGGTGCAGAAGGTACTTACCAGCAAGCGGGGTATGAAGGCTGACGCCCTGGTGCTGGCTATCGGCATNCGGCCCAACACCGGTTTTCTGGAGGGGTCCGGTATTGAGATGTTCAAGGGGACTATTCTGACGGACCGGTATCTGCGTACTAATGTGCCGGACATCTACGCCGCCGGNGACTGCGCTATGGTCACNAACCGGCAGACNGGCAAGCCNGCCTGGTCCCCTATGGGCTCCACTGCCAATATTGCGGGCCGNATNCTTGCAAANGANATCGTGGGTAAGGAGATNGCCTATCCCGGCGTGCTGGGCACCGGCGTGGCCAAGCTGCCCGGTGGATTGAACACGGGCCGGACCGGTCTGACTGAGACGGCCGCCAGGGCGGAGGGGTATGATGTGGAGACCGTCATCACTGTGGTGGATGACAAGGCCCACTACTATCCCGGCGCGGGTGTGTTTATTGTGAAGCTGACGGCGGACAAGGCTACGCGGAAGCTGCTGGGCGTACAGGTGCTGGGCACCGGCGCGGTGGACAAGGTGACGGACATCGGTGTGACGGCCATCTCCCTGGGGGCCTCTGTGGATCAGCTGGCGGCTATGGACTTTGCTTACGCGCCGCCCTTCTCTACGGCGATTCATCCTTTTGCTCACAGTGTGAATGTTCTGATGAACAAGCTGGACGGTGAGCTGGAGTCCTTTACTCCGGTGGAGTATGCCGACGGGGCGGCGGAGGACTATGAGGTCATTGACTGCGCTGTCAATCCCGCCCTGCCGGATAAGAAGTATCTTGATTTGACCAAGATCGACGGCGAGGTTCCGGGATTGGCAAAGGATGCGAAGCTGTTGCTGGTCTGCGCCAAGGGGAAGAGGGCTTATCTCACCCAGAACAGGCTGAAATATTATGGGTATACCAACACCAGGGTGCTGGAGGGCGGCACCACATTTACGGAGATCGAGGAGTAAAAATTCTATTTTCAAGGTGCGCTTTGCACAACCTTTTGGTTAGCCCGGTGTGCTGGTTGGTACCTAACCGGGGTTCGACTTGCTTCAGGGCCCGTGCCTCGGAGGTGGTCTTCCCTCAAGGTTAACCGGAAAAGAGCGGAAAGTTGCTGGGGAGAGGGCAACCGGCGGCAAATTTTTATTTCTGCCGTCACGCGGTGCAGTTCTTGGGATGCGGGCGGATGATATCCGCCCCTACGGGTGTGTCCCGGGTCGTGCGCGTATGCCCTTTGGAAACGGGCGAGCAATGCTCGCCCCTACAGCGATGGTGTGGGTCGATGGATTTATCAACATCGAGATGCGGTATCATGCGGGCCGATGAGGACATCGGCCCCTACGGGAGTAGCCGGGGTAGTGCCTGCAAGCCCTTTAGATGCGGGCGGATGATATCCGCCCCTACGGATGCGTCCCAGATTGTGCGCATATGCCCTTGAGATGCGGGCGCACAATGTGCGCCCCTACAGGGATGGGGATGGTGCGTGAAATGGATGGTGCAAGAAATCGTCCACCGGCGGTGGCCAGGTAGTGGGAATAGAAGCGGATCTTGCTGCTGGCTAACATAGAACAAACGGGTAGAAGTAGGCACCGAGCATGTGGGTAGGCACTTCGGTAGAACCAAACCAGGTAGGTCGTAGCGTTACTAAACACCCCCGTCATTCAGGAAGGTTCTTAGGAAACGTAGTTTCCTAAGCGAGCTTTTGCTTCTTTTCGCTCGTGCGAAAAGAAGGCCCCGCCCCGGCGAGGGGCGAATCTGAAATAAGATTTAAGCCAGGGCCGCCGCGCAGCGGCGGCAAAGAAATACAAGTAAAGGAGAAAGAACTATGGCAACACTGACGGTCAGCGCAGCTGATGAAAAAAGAGTAAAAGCAATGGGCTTCCTCTCCAACAAGGGAACTGACAACTTCTCAGGAAGAATCATTACCGTCAACGGCAAGGTTACCGCTGCCCAGCAGCGGTGCATCGCCGAGGCCGCTGAGAAATTCGGCAACGGCATCGTCACCTACACCACCCGTCTGACGGTGGAGGTCCAGGGCATCCCCTACGACAAGATCGAGGAGTTCCAGGCGTACATCGCCAAGGAGGGGCTGGTTACCGGCGGCACAGGCTCCATGGTCCGCCCGGTGGTGGCCTGCAAGGGCACCACCTGCCAGTACGGCCTGCTGGATTCCTTCGGCCTGAGCGAGGAGATCCACCACCGCTTCTATGAGGGCTACCGCGGTGTGAAGCTGCCCCACAAGTTCAAGATCGCCGTGGGCGGCTGCCCCAACAACTGCGTCAAGCCCGATCTGAACGACCTGGGCATCATCGGCCAGCGCATCCCCGGCCTGGATCAGGACGAGTGCAACGGCTGCAAGAAGTGCGGCGTGGAGAAAACCTGCCCCATGGGCGCGGCTAAAGTGGTGGACGGCGTGCTGGAAATTGACAAGAGCATCTGCAACAACTGCGGCCGCTGCATCGGTACCTGCCACTTCGACGCTCTGGACGAGGGTACATACGGCTACAAAATCTATATCGGCGGCCGCTGGGGCAAGAAGGTTGCCCAGGGTCAGGCGCTGAGCAAGGTGTTCACCGACAAGGAGGAGGCTCTGGCGGTGATCGAGAAGGCTATCCTTCTTTTCCGCGAGCAGGGCAAGACCGGCGAGCGCTTCGCCAAGACCATCGAGCGTCTGGGCTTTGAGAACGTGGAGGCCCAGCTGCTGGGAAATGAGCTGCTGGAGCGCAAGCAGGCGATTCTGGACGCGGAGCTCCATGTAGCGGGCGGCGCTACCTGCTGAGAGCAGAGGGAGGATCGCACAAACCGGGGGCGGACGTTGGTCCGGCCCCGGTTTTCTGCAAAAAGACGGGGAATGCTTAAAATTTTTCTTGACAACCGGTGGAAAGACTGGTATAGTATGTGAGAAAACAAAGTAGGCCAGGTGCATCCGCCTCACCTCCAGCTTCGGGCAAAGAGGTCAATACGGCAGACGGCGTCCCTTGCGAGGGGGCGCGTGTGTTCGTGCGGATGCGGAGGGCATCCGCGCTTTTTTGTTTTGTGGTTTTGTGGCAAAATGTTGAAGGAGGTGCTTCGGCTATTAGCATTGTTATGCATCAACTGAATGAGGACATTCGGGATAAGGAGCTGCGTCTGATCGGCAGCGGCGGCGAACAGCTGGGGATCATGTCCGCAGACGAAGCGCTACGCATCGCTGATGAGAAGGGCCTGGATCTGGTAAAAATCTCTCCCCAGGCCAATCCCCCGGTGTGCAAGCTGATGGACTACGGCAAGTTCCGGTTCGAGCAGGGCAAGCGGGAAAAAGAAGCCCGCAAGAACCAGCACGTGGTCGAGATCAAAGAAATCCGCATGTCTCCGGGTATTGACGTGGGCGACTTCAACGTCAAGCTGAAGAACGCGCAGAAGTTCCTGACCGAGGGCAACCGGGTGAAGGTTTCCGTCCGCTTCCGCGGGCGGGAGATGGCCCACACGGATATTGGCCGGAAGCTCTTGGATAAGTTTGCAGAGCAGTGCGCCGAGATCGCCAACGTCGATAAGGGAGCCAAGCTGGAGGGCCGGAACATGTCCATGTTCCTCTCTCCTAAGAAATAATCTGAGTTTTTTCATTGCAAAAGGAATACGGAAGGAGTAACCAATTATGCCGAAACTGAAGAGCCACAGCGGTGCCAAGAAGAGATTCAACCTGACCAAGAATGGCAAGGTCAAGCGGGCCAAGGCCTTTAAGAGCCACATCCTCACCAAGAAGGATACCAAGCGTACCCGTCGTCTGCGTGCTGGCGGCTATGCCGATGTGACCAATGAGTCCGCCATCAAGAAGATGATCCCTTACAAATAAGAATTAACGATACGCTTTAGAATAGGAGGCTTTTTACAATGGCAAGAGTTAAGGGCGCGATGATGACCCGCAAGAGAAGAAATAAAGTTTTGAAGATGGCCAAGGGCTACTGGGGCGCCAAGAGCAAGCATTTCAAGATGGCGAACCAGGCGGTCATGAAGTCCCTGACCTACGCTTACACGGGACGCCGTCTGAAGAAGAGAGATTTCCGCCGCCTGTGGATCACCCGCATTTCCGCCGCCTGCAAGATGAATGGGATGAATTATTCCACCTTCATGCATGGGCTGAAGGTCGCCGGCGTGGCCATCGACCGCAAGATGCTGGCTGAACTGGCTGTTAACAATGAGGCTGCTTTCAAGCAGCTCGTTGAGATGGCGAAGAAGGCTGCTTAATTGGATAAAAAGCTCCGATATCGTAAGATATCGGGGCTTTTTTGATGGTTCTATGTGTAGATTTATCTTTGCTTTAGCTCCGGGCTTTCGCGCCCGGACGACGACCTACTTTTGTCACGCGACAAAAGTAGGCAAAAACGCGCTTAGGAAACTACGTTTCCTAAGAACCTTCCTGAATGACGGGGGAAATTGTTTTTTGCGCTGATCCTGTAGTCCGTCCGGTCTACCGAGGTACGGGTGTGGTTTCTGCTGCTTTGCGTCTGTTTCAGGATGTCGATTTGGCCCCTACCGTTTTAACACGAGGGGAGCTCCCCGGGGTGCTGGGTTGAAGGTTTGCCGTCTATCAGCAATCCATGTAGGGGCGCACATTGTGCGCCCGTTCTATCGATACGCACAGCAGCCCTTCAGAAGCGGGCGAGCAATGCTCGCCCCTACAGGGATGGTGCATGAAATGTGGTTGGGCGGGGGAGGAGGGTTCCCACACAGCGGTTGATGGGGAGACCCTGCTCATAAAATTTGGCCTCATAGTCGGTCATGACGCCTTGAGGGCCGTTCTCGTGGAGGTTGCGTGTGACCTCACTGAGCGCATAGCCCGCCTCGGGAAACTCCAGGACGGAGAACTCGAAAAGAGGCTGGTTGTCTGTCTTGAAATGGATCTGTCCGTTTGGCTTTAAGACCTTACGGTAGAGCTCCAGAAAACCTCTATGGGTCAGGCGGCGCTTGGCCTGGCCCTTGGGGGGCCAGGGGTCACAGAAATTGATATAGATCAGGTCTACTTCGTCCTGGGCAAAATAGTCGGGTGTCAGGGCCGCGTCGCCTACCACGAAAAATACATTTTTTAGCTCCAGCGCCATCACACGCTCCATGCCTACCACCATGGCGTCCGGGACCTTTTCGATGGCAATGAATAAAATTTCCGGATTCTGCCGGGCTGTCTCGGCAGTAAAGCGGCCTTTGCCGCAGCCCAGCTCTACCCGCAGCTCTTTCGCCTCGGGCATCAGGGTCTCCCGCCAATGTCCCCGCAGGGCGAAGCCGTCCTGCACATGGCAGGCTGCGCAGCGCTCCATCCGGGGGATCAGGTTCTTCTTTTTCCGCATCCGCATCTGGTCTTACCTCCTCTGCGCTTTTTGATCAATAGCCCAGGTCTTCGTCAATTAAGATGACTTCAAACTCGGCTGACATCGGCTTCTCCCACATGACGGAGAGGCACCGGCAGATCCGCTCCGGGCTGTTACAGTCGTAGCATTTGTCGCCTTTTGCCGCGCAGGGGGTTTTTACGCCCAGACGCTTGGCATTCAGCGGGGAGGCAATATTTCTGGCGCGGTATAGGGCGCTGTCGTAGTCTTTGGCCAGCTTGTTTCTGCCGATCACCAGATATACTTTTTCATGGCCGTAGAGGATCGCGGACACCCGGTTGCAGGTGCCGTCGATATTGATGATCTCGCCGGTTTCCGCCAGGCCGTTGACTGAGGAGATATAGACCGCCGAGGCATTGGCCGCTGCCCTGACCTCCTGGCTGGTTTTTCCCTCCGGCATTTGCTGCATCTTCTGATGCCAGGAGACGGTATTGTGGCTCTGGAGGGCTTCAAACAGGCCCATCTGGTCGATGGTCATGGAGCCGCCCATGCCGACGGTTCTCTGGTCGATCTGTCCGTCCAGGTATTTGACTGCCTCGGAAGCGGTCTTGAAGCAGGCTACCGTGTAGCCACGGGCCTTTAAGTTTTTTTCAACGGTAGAAAAATCCATAGATCCCACCCTTTCTGTATCGTGCCGTTTTGCTTGGATACTTCAAAGTGTACCACAGATGTTCCGCCGCTTCAAGGCGTTCCCCGGGCGAAAAACGGAAATTTTTTATGGGTACTCATATTTTAATGACTACATCTGTAAAGAACTCGCTGTCGCTGTTGGAGACCTGGAGGACGCCGCCATATTTTTCCGTTACAGCGGCGATCGCGGCCAGACCGATCCCGGTCCCGCTGCGCTTTGTGGAGCGGTATCCGGTCTTCCCCTTCTTGACGTGTCCGTCAAAGCTGTTGGTCGCTACAATATACAGGCTGTTCCCGTGCCGCAGCTCCGCTGTGAGGTTGAAATAGCGCTTCCCCGCCGGCAGGGTCTGGCAGCCCTCGATCCCGTTCTCAAGGATGTTTCCGAACAGGCTGGCCAGGTCAAGCTCCGATACCGTCAGGGGATCGGGAAGCCCGATCTTCCACGCCGCCTCGATCCCGGCGGAAACGGCCATTTCATGGTAATACCGGAACAGAGCGTTCAAGGTGCTGTTCGTGCAGTAGTTGACGGCCACATGCTCCGTCAGGGTTTTCTCGTACTGCGCCAGATAGGTCCGGATGCCTTCCAGGTCCCCTCGCTCAGCCATGTCCGACAGCAGGCGGACAGAGTGACGGAAGTCGTGGCGCAGGCGGGCCGTCTGGTTCATGTGCTCCTGTAACGCCTGGTACTGGCGGGACTGGATTTCCAGAAGCTGCGCCCTCTCCTTCAGTTCCGCGTGCTCCAATATCACCGACGTCCCCCAGTAAAACAGCAGATAGATCGCCGTCAACACCGCCAGCATACACAACTCCAGCAGTGGGAACAGATAATATATCCGCCCCGTATAAAGCGTGCTGTACGACCGGGGCACGCTCAGTATGTTGAACGTCAGGAATACCGACGACAGCGCCACCGTCGCGTACCATATCCTCGGATTGTCCAGCCGGTCCACCATCCGGAAAAAATACTGGCACGCGGGCCAAGCAAAGGCCGCCGCTATCACACACGACAGCCCAAATTGAAAGAATGCCGCCTCCGCTGAAAATTCCGCCGCCCCGGACTCGGGGTGCAGGTAGGCGTCAAACGCATACGCAAACTGCCCCGAAAAACTCTGTACTGCGCATACCCCTACATAGACCGCCAGGCACTTCGGCAGGCTGGCTGTCACCGTACAGCGGTACAGGAAAAAGAACGCGACCAGCATCGGCAGGAAGATCACATTGGCCTCGATCTCCAGCGCCGTGCAGAGGAACGCGCTCAGGAGCGCATACGGGACCAATACCGCCAGGCAGAGCCCTGCCGTCTTCACCGGTGCGTACCGCATCTGGTTCTTCATCGTATAGTAGCACGACGCCGACGACGGAATCAAAACCAGAAACTGCGGCAGCACCGACAGCCATTTCTCCATGTTCATATCTGTTCCTCCGTCCCACGCCGCTGGCGGCTGCGTATCTTCCCGAAATGGTAATCCCTTGCTGCCTGTTCAATTTTCAGGCGGTCCCGCACGCGGACCGGGAACCGTGCGCCGTTTTCCGTGACACAGCAGTTATCCTCAAAGCCGGCGATGTAGCCGGCGTTCAGGACGATACCCTTGTTGACGGCGATAAAGCCCGGCTCATCCGCTGTCAGACGCAAAAAATCCTGGATCGTCATGCGGCTGCGGACCACCGAGTTGTCCAGCAGGCCGATATTCACATAGTGGGCGTCAGTGACGGCGGAGACGATGTTTTCCAGGTAAAGCCGCACGGTCCTGCGCTCGCTGACTACCTCGATATACCGGGAGGCGGACGGCAAAACCGCCAGCGCGTCCCGGAGCACGTCGTACACCCGTGATCGGGTGAAGGGCTTGAGGATATACTCAAAGGCGTGGACGGAAAAGGCGTCCGGGTGATGCTCCCCGCTGGAGGTGAGGAAGATCAGCATACAGCGCTTGTCCAGCTCCCGGAGCCGGGCGGCGGCGCGCAGGCCGTCCATGCCCTCCATATAAATATCCATAAACACGATGGTAAACCGCTCCCGGTCAAAGGCGTCCAGGAACGCCTCCCCGCTGGAGAAGGGGACCACGTCCAGCCGGACGCCGTTCTCCCTGCCGAATGACTCCAGGAGTCCTTCGATCTCCGAGCGGCAGCCTGCCTCGTCGTCTACAACGGCGATCCGCATGACCCATCACCTCCTTTTTCATTGTACCATGAAATACGCGGGTTTTCCATCTCCAGATTTGACGTTCTTGCCAGAAAATTGACGTTCCTGCCAGAAGTCTTGTTTTTGGTGAAAATTTCTGGTAAGGTGCAGATTAGAAAATTGTGCGGAAGCACATGGAAAAAGGGGTATACCCCTTTTCTGTTCCCCATGGGGAACAGAATGCACACTGGATCATAGGAGGTTTTTATGAAACGCAGAATTTTAAGTATTCTCACCGCCCTGGCTTTATGCCTGAGTCTTTGTCCGACCTGGGCTTTTGCGGAGGAGTGGGAGGCCGTACCGGACGTAGGGGTGTTGGCAGAGGGGGAACCCACCTCCGGAACCTTCGGGGACAACCTGACCTGGAGCCTGGTGGATGGTGTTCTGACCATCGGCGGCACAGGGGAAATGCCGGGCTTTTACATGGATTGTCCCTGGAAAGACAGTACCGGTTCCATTAAAAAAGTGATCATCGAAAACGGCGTGACTTCCATTGGAAAGAACGCATTCCTCAACTGCAACGTCTTGCAGACTGTGGAGATTCCGGGGAGCGTGACCGCACTTGGATACCAAGCGTTCGCGAGCTGCGACATCCTGACCTCAATCGACATTCCGGAGGGCGTGACCCGGATCGACGGCAGCGCGTTCCAAGGGTGTTGGAAATTGTCTTCGATAACGATCTCGGCCAGCGTGACAGAGATTGGCCATCAGGCATTTTCTCAATGCGACCGTCTGACCTCGGTAACCTTTGCGGGCCGTACTGCGCCAACGCTGATTGGTTCTCCTTTTGATACGGATGATCCGTCATTCCCCTCCCATCGTGATCCGCTTATCATACACGTATCCCACGGGGCGGAGGGCTATACGGAGGAAAACGGCTGGCCTGTTGATAGTGTCACGCCGGACCCCAACCACGCTTTCGACGAAAACGGCCTCTGCGTCTGCGGCGAGCAGGCCGCGGCGAAGGTGGAGGCTGGCGGCGGCATCACCTACTATTCCACTATCGATGATGCTTGGGTGGCGGCTAAGGCGGCGAAAACCGCCACGATTACCCTGCTGGATGATGTGAATTCAACAGGTTCTTTAATAGTACATCAAGACGAAATCTTCATCTTGGATCTGAACGGGCATACGATTACAAGTCACGGCGCTGCCATTGTCGTAAATGAGAGCTTGACCATTCGTGGCAGCGGCAGTGTTCTAAGTACTGAAGTTAATGCTGTCGTTAGCAATGACGGAACTCTAATATTAGAGGGCGGCACCTTTTCATCCAACAGTCCGAGCCACTTAGGCGTATATGCAATGGGCCCTCTGAATGTCACCGGCGAAAGCGTAAACATCAAAAACTTGGGTGTCAGCGGCAGCGCTCAAGTCTCCCTTACCGCCGGGAAATATACCGAGATCAAGACATATTCCGCCCAAAAACCTCTGAGCGGTCTGCTGGGCGAAGGCTACGCCTATTACGGCGCTGACGGCAAGCCCCTCGTTCTTGAAGACTTGCCCGAATACAATGCAGATACATACTCAGCAGTTCTGACCGGGCCCGTCACGGTGCGGGAGTGTACCCATCCGGGCGTCAAACCCACACCCAACAACGATGGCACACACAGCACCAACTGTCCCTATTGCGGCTATACCGAGGCGGCGGACTGCGTCTACGGCTCCGAGTACAAGAAAGACGAAACCAACCACACCCAGACCTGTACGGCCTGCGGGTATGAAAAGGTGGAGGCGCATACCTTCAGCTCTGCCAGTACAGAGGACGAGGGGCTTATTACCTTTTTGAACCAGTGTAACAAATGCTGGTATAAGGAGCCTGTCGGTACCGCGATGCTCACCATCCCCTCCCCCCTGGTCTACAGGCAGACGGGCGGGAAGACTATATCGGTTGAGACAGATATGCCCAATGAGAAAATAACGCTGAAATTGGACAGCGGCGAAGAAGTCGAAGCTGCAAGTATATCCCTTCCGGCGGACTTGTCTGTTGGAAGGCATAGAGTGGACACTTCAATATACACTCCGGAACAAAATTTATCTGTTGTTTACTTCACTGTCGACCCCGCCCCGCTGACTGACGGAATGGTGACATTCCCGGAGAACATCACCTACAGCGGCGCGGCGCAGACGCCCGCCACCGTCCAGGACGGCGAAACGGCCCTGGCGGAGGGGACGGATTACGAGATTACTTACGCCAACAATACCAACGCAGGCACTGCCACCGTGACCGTCACGGGCAAAGGCAATTATACCGGCACGGTCACAAAGACGTTCACCATCGAAAAGGCTACGCCCAATGTCACAGCCCCCACAGCCGGGGTCATCGAGTATGGGCAGAAGCTGTCCGACAGTGCCCTGACGGGCGGCAGCGCGGTCAACCCGGTTGTGACAACTACCACTGTTGCAGGCAGCTGGAGCTGGGTCGAGGACACACAGCCTGCGGAAACTGGCACGTTCCCTGCGGCCTTTACCCCCACCGATACCGCGAACTATGAAACGCCGGACAGCGTCGATGTGAGCGTGACCGTGAATCCCGCCACCCCGGAGATCACCGTGACCGCGCCCGCTTATCAGAACGCGGGGAAAGAAGTTACCGTGACTTATGGGGCTGAAAATCCCCATGACGCTGCCAAGGATGACCTTCCTGACGTTACGCTGACCTACAGAGTCGGGGCGGGAGCGGAGCAGCCTATCACGGGCGGCAAATTTGAGATCCCGGAGGATGCGGCAGATGGTACGGTCATTACGATCACCGCGACTACCGCCGCCGTTGACGGGAAGTACAGCGCCGCGTCCAAGACGGTTACTGTGACCGTCACCGATAAAATCCCTGTGGAGATTATCGGCGTGGGCGTGGCCGGACGGGTTTATAACGGGGAACCAATCAGTACCACCGGTACGCCTGTCATCAAGACGCTGGAAGGCGTGACCGTCACAGACGCGGAAATCTCCTACGCCTGGAGCAGCGGCACAGCGCCTGTCAACGCGGGGGACTACTCGCTGGAGATCACGGTAAATGACGGCACGTACATCGGTAAAACAACCGTGAGCTTCACCATCGCCAAGGCTACCGTCACCATCACGGTGGCAGACAAGTCCGCTGTGGCGGGGAGCGCACGGCCGGAGCTGACTTATACCGTGTCCGGGCTGGTGGGCGAGGACACGCTTGCCACCGCGCCTACGCTGACCTGTGATCCTGATATGAACACGGTGGGAAGCTATCCCATTACTGCCGGCGGTGCGGCGGTTCCCGGCGGCGGCAACTACAACGTGGAAATCGTCTATGTACAGGGGACGCTGACAGTCACCGCCCCCATTGTTCCCGATGACGGCGGTGAAAGCGGCAACATTTATATGCCCTTTATCCCCGGCAGCTTCGGTGCTCCCGCGACCACGCCTGCTGTTACCGTTCCGGTGTCCGGCGATGCGAACACTGTCCGCGTCAACGCCAGTGTGTCCGGCTCTGCCGCAACAGTGAGCAGGATCGACACAACGCAGATCGAAAGCGTGATTGGCGGCGGAGCACGGACCAGCATGGTGGAGATCGACTTCACCGGTCTGGGCAGGGCCATTGACACGGTGCATCTGCCCACCGCAGCAATTGCGGAAATTGCTGCGGCAGCACAGAATGACGTTGTGGGCGGTCTGACTGTCAGGCTCTCCGACAGCGAAATCTCCCTCGACGGCGACGCTCTGGCGGCTATTCAGGCCCAGGCGGGCAGTCAGGTCACGCTGACCGTCACTCCGGCCAAGGGCAGTGATCTCAACGCCCGGCAGACGGAAGCGGTGGGCAGCAGTCAGGTATACGACCTGACGATCCGGAGCAACGGCAGAGCTATCACTGATTTCAGGGGCGGCTATGTTACCGCTTCCCTGCCCTATGCGCTGGCGGCGGGGCAGGCTCCCGACCGAGTGGTGGTCTACTATCTGGACAGCATGGGGAACATCACCCCCTGCGCGACAACATATGATGCGGACCGTCAAGCGGCGGTTTTCACTACCAGCCACCTGTCGCTGTACTTTGTGGGCTATGACCCGGAGGCAGTGGCATGGGTGAATCCCTTCTCGGATGCGGCTGAGGGCGCATGGTACTATGACGCGGTGCGGTTTGTGAATGAAAACGGGCTGATGAACGGTTACAGCAACGGGACTTTTGGCCCGGATAACTACCTGTCCCGCGCTATGCTGGCGCAGATCCTCTACAACAGGGAGGGCGCGCCTGCTGTGATGGGCGGCGGTGCTTTCATCGATGCGGCTCCCGGACAGTGGTACACATCCGCAGTCGCCTGGGCGGCGGCAAACGGCATTGTGGGCGGTTATGGAGATGGGCGCTTCGGCCCCAACGACAACATCACCCGTGAGCAGCTGGCCGTCATGCTCTGGCGGTATGCCGGAAGTCCTGCCGCTGCCGGTGAGGAGCTGGCTTTCAGCGACGCTGATCGTATCAGCGGATATGCTTTGGGCGCTATGCTCTGGGCTGTAGAGAACGGCATCCTCAACGGATATGAGGACGGGCTGCTCGGTCCCCAGGGACTGGCAACACGCGCACAGGTTGCGCAGATGCTGAAAAACTATATGGAGCAGTAACTGCAAAGGCGGCAAGGGAATGATCCCTTGCCGCCTTTCTTTTTTGTATAGGTTGATTTTTTTGGGGGGTACAAGCTCTGATATTAACGCCTGCCGCAGGAAAATCAATTTTGTGTAGCGGGGACGGAAAACCTGATCCATCTGTGTAGGGGCGAGCATTGCTCGCCCGCTATCCAAAGGACATCCGCGAGGTATCGATTGTTGGGCGGTGGCCGTCAGAAACTACCCGACAAGTTGAGCTTCAACCCTTTCTTTCATACGAGTTTATTGTTTTTGTAAAAACTGATAAACTTTGTTGTTAAAATCTTTCGCTTCCTCGTATGCAGCGTGTCCCAGGTTCTCATACATAAAAATCTCGCATTGCGTCTTTTTTGCAATTTCTTCGGACGCCGCTCCGGTAACTACCTGATCCTGCTTTCCGCCAATTACAAATATAGGACATTTTATCCTGTCCAGTTCTTCATAAGCGTTGCAGGTGAGGCAGGCTTTTGCCAAGGTAATAAAACGCCCTGTATCTTTGGGCTTCTGCAAAATAGTCAGCAGCGGTATAAATGGCCAGTATCTTTTTATGTATGCATCAGAATACATCTTTGCCGCCATGTCCATAACAAGTGCCTTTACATCACCTTGTTCTGTCATTCCAATCCAACTTTCAACCACGGACTTTACGGTCTCGTTGTTTTTTGAAAGTGTCACCGCAAGAACTAATTTATTCACCAAATCCGCCCTGTCAATTGCAAGATACTGCGCGATCATTCCGCCTTGAGACACGCCGAATACGTCTGCGTTTGTGATTCCCAGCGCATCCATCGCCATACCAATATCTGCCGCCAAATCCCGTACCGTCACATCGTTTGATATATTTTCCCGGCGATCAAACAGGTAAACTTTGTAATCACTTGCAAAAATCCGATACATATAGGCAAGTGAAGCGGCTGTCCCCTTAATGCTCCGGGTGCTGAGACCGTGTATCATAACTAACGGTTTCCTGCCCTTGCCAAAGGTAATATAAGTCGTTTGGAGATCATTGACTTTCAGGTGGTGTTCTTTAGCATTATATATCATATACATCCCTTCAACCTTCCGTTTTCCGTACCGGTAAACTCTGATTTTCTGCTCTGAATAGTATCATAAGCATCCAGCAAAGTCAACGTGGGTTGATGAAGCCGCTGAAGCTTTGTTCCAGCAACCATTATCCTGAAAGGGATCTGCCTAGGTGAAATCAATTTTTGATGTGTAGGGCGCGACGACCTCGGCGCGCCGCTTTTCCAGCCCCTCGGATCAGTCCTTTAGACGGCGGGCCGGGGTCGTCCCGATCTACAAAATACGGTGTATGTGGGGCAAAATTGGTTCCCTCTCACGCCCGTCTCATAAAAATCAAAATGCCGGTTGTAGGTGGAGGGAAACGGGCCGGTGAGGACACCGGCCCCTACAAAATCAATGTCGGTGTAGGGGCCGATGTCCTCATCGGCCCATT
>JAAVHD010000029.1 GCA_014799915.1 Oscillibacter sp. | reverse complement strand
CCGTCTTGTTCACCTGGGTGCCGCCCGTGAGAAAATGGACCGCCGCCTTGGGGGAACGGCACAGGCCGCGGATCATCTCCGCCGCCTCCGCGCAGTAGGGATCCGTCCCATATCCCGCTGTCAGCTCCAGGTTGGTTTTTACCAGGGCGTCCAGCACGGCGGGATGCGCTCCCGCGCCGTAGTCGTTGCGAAAAAAGAGCATATTACTGCACCTCACAAATTGATTTTCTATAGTATAGCAGACTGTGAAAGAAAACGCAATGTCCCGAATGAAAAAACGGAGAGGCGCTGAAAAGCCTCTCCGCTCTTTGGAAACCGTCAATGCCCCCGGTGCTTCTCCTTCCGCTTCTCCTGGCGCAGCCGGTAGCGGCGGGCCTCCTCGGCCTCCCGGTTTTCACGGGAGACGGCGCGGCGCTCCGTCTTCTGCTGCTCCCGCTGGAGCTGGAGGGCCTGCTGGGCCTTTGTGCCGATGCCGGCGGACTGGGTCTGCTGCCGGGCCAGACGCTGGGCCCGCTTGGGGCTGATCTCCCGCTCGGCGGAGACCTCCGTTTGCAGGGCGGGGGAGAACGCAAGCCGGTCATAGTGGTCCAGGATGTAGGCGTAGACCTCAAAATCCCGGGGCTCCGCGCCGAATACCACCCGGCAGGCCTCGTAGCGTCCTCCGCTCTCCCGCTCGAACAGGCCGATCCAGAAGGGTGGGTCAAAGAGCACAGTCAGCTTTGCTTTTGCAGTTTCCATGGTTGGTTCCTCCTTTTATTATGTGCCGCAAGGAACGGACGACCAAAGGAGGAAGGCTACTGACGGGCGGCTGCCCGCTCCCGGACTACCGACCGGGACGTGTTTTTATCCTTGCCGGAAACAGTATAGCACAGGAGGAGAATGGCCGTCAACGACTGTATTCTGAGGGGCTTGCCCATGCTTTTTGTAAAAGGATTGCTTTTCCAGTAAAAACCGTATATAATAGACAGGCGTGTAATTTCGCAAATTCAATAACTAAAGGAACAACATGACATTTCAAGAACTAAAATTGCTGCCCCAGCTGCTCAAGGCGGTAGACGAGCTGGGGTATGTCCGGCCCTCGCCCATCCAGGCCCAGGCCATCCCGCCGGTGCTCAAGGGCAGGGACCTCATCGGCTGTGCCCAGACCGGCACCGGCAAGACGGCGGCTTTTGCCATCCCAATCCTCCAGCGGCTCCATGGCCATGTGAGCAAACGCCACACGCCTATCCGCGCCCTGGTGCTGACGCCCACCCGGGAGTTGGCTTTGCAGATCAAGGAGAGCTTCGATCAGTACGGCAAATATCTGGAGATGCGGCATACCGTCATTTTCGGCGGCGTGGGACAGGCGCCCCAGGTGGAGGCGCTGGAGAAGGGCGTGGATATTCTGGTGGCGACTCCGGGGCGGCTCAACGACCTGTGCAATCAGGGACACATTGATCTTTCAGGCATTGAGACCTTCGTCCTGGACGAGGCGGACCGGATGCTGGACATGGGTTTTATCCACGATGTGCGCAAGGTGATTGCCCGGCTGCCGGAGAAGCGGCAGACCCTTCTGTTCTCCGCCACCATGCCTCAGGAGATCGCCGAGCTGTCTCAGAAGATCCTCCGCGACCCCNTNCGNGTGGAGGTNACGCCNCAGTCGTCNACGGTGGANGCCATNGAGCAGNGNCTNTANAAGGTNGACAAGGGNAACAAGAANNNNCTGCTNCANNANNTNNTGNAGGANCAANNNCTGGACAGCGTGCTGGTGTTCACCAANACCAAGCACGGCGCGGACCGGGTGGTGAAGGAGCTGGGCCGCGCCGGGATCGCCGCNATGGCTATCCACGGCAANAAGGGCCAGACGGCCCGCATCCGNGCTCTGGACAGTTTTAAGAGCGGGGCNATCCGGGTGCTGGTNGCNACCGANATTGCCGCCCGGGGCATCGANGTNAATGAGCTGGCGGCGGTGGTGAATTATGANCTGCCCAATGTGCCGGAGACCTANGTCCACCGNATTGGCCGNACNGGCCGNGCGGGCAGGGGAGGCGTGGCCATCAGCTTCTGNAATGTGGACGAGCTGGCCTATCTCAAGGATATTGAGAAGCTGATCAAAAAGAAGGTCCCCGTGGTGGAGGACCATCCCTGGCCNATGGAGATCTTNGAGCTGACGCCGAAGAAGCAGCGGGAGCCAAGGCGGCCGGAAGGCCACCGGGACAGTCGTTTGGACGCGAAGCGTGCAAATGACGTCCCCACACCTCCCCGGGCCCAGCGGCAGCAGCAGCCGGCGCAGGTGGTCCCCGCCGTCAGGAAGGCCGAGGCCNCCAAGCCGCCTAAAGNGNTCCAGCAGCCTAAGCCCAGCGCAAAAGNCCCCGTTCCCAANCCGGAACCNACAGCCGTCAAACCGGNAANGCCCGCNGCGGTCAGGCAGGCNAAGCCTGCCAGAGCCGCCAGAGNTAAGGACGACGAGCCGGTCATCATCAAGATCGANCANCCCAAGGCGGTGTATCCGCCGGTGCCGCCNAAACCGGTCATGCGTAAGATCACCTCGGACCCGCCCCGCATGGGCCGTCTGGCGGCNTTCGCCGACGGNCGGANCAGGGGNAANAGACGAAGAAATACAAAGAAATCCGGAAAGGAGTCATAAAGAATGGAACGTATNGCNAGNTTTCAGGTNGACCACAACAAGCTGGTCCCCGGCATGTACCTCTCCCGCCGGGANGGGGAGGTGGTCACTTTTGACCTCCGCTTCAAGAAGCCCAACACCGGCGANCTGCTCTCCAACGCGGAGATGCACTCCGTGGAGCACATNATNGCCACCCTGCTGCGCAACGGNAGGGCCAAGGACGCGGTGATCTACTTCGGNCCCATGGGCTGNCAGACCGGGTTCTANTTCCTCTTTGACAGCCGTAAGCTCTCCGAGGCGGAGGCGGTGGAGCTGCTCAAGGAGACCTTTGCCGCCGGGGCGGCCTTTGAAGGGGAGATGCCCGGCAAGAGNGCCGTGGAGTGCGGCAATTATATCAACCTGGAGGTCTCCNTGGCNAAGGAGCAGTGCGCTTTNTACAGCGAGATCATCCGGGATTGGACGGCNGAAAAGCTGGCCTACTGAGAAAATCAAAAAATATCGAAAAANTTGGCAAAAAGTATTTGACATTCCGGCTTTCTTCCACTATAATACTAGTCGTGTCTTTGCGAGGTGTGCTATGCTTTTGAATGTACAGAGGATCATCAACGCCCCCGGAGAGCGGATCGATTTCCAGTTTGAGCTGGATCTTTCCAATGTGGACTTCGGCGGCCTGTATCCCGCCCAGGACNCGGTGGTGGTAACCGGCGATGTGCGGAATACTGCGGGGATGCTGCTTATGTCATTTACAGCCGGTACGACTCTCAAGTCTGTCTGTGACCGCTGTCTCAAGTCCTTTGACGATCCCCGCTCCGTCCGGTGCGACTATGTGCTGGCGGAGGAAGTGGAGAATGAGGACAACGACGACATCATCGTCCTGGAGGACGGGTGCGTCGATGTGGGCGATCTGGCCCGGACGGCGTTCATCCTGGAGATGGACACAAAGACCCTTTGTTCAGAGGACTGCAAGGGCATCTGCCCCGGCTGCGGCGTCGATCTCAACCAAGGGAGCTGTACCTGCAAGAAGCAGGTGGACCCCCGATTGGCGGTGCTGGCTCAGCTTCTGGAGAANNACAAGAACAAAGAATAAAAATTCAGATATACAGGAGGTGTCATCATGGCAGTCCCTAAGGGTAAAGTATCCAAGGCGAGAAGAGATAAGCGGCGCAGCGCCGTGTGGAAGCTGAAGGCTCCCGGTCTTACTCCTTGTCCCAAGTGCGGCGCGATGCGCCTGCCCCACAGAATGTGCCCCGAGTGCGGTACTTACAATGGCCGTCAGGTCAAGAGCGCCGCTGACGAGGATTGATTCTGTCAATTGATAAACGCCGTCCGAGCATANGCTTGGGCGGCGTTCTGTCTGTNAAAATGNCGCTGTGCGTCAGATGCGGAGGGTAACCATGCGGATCATCATTTCCCCGGCAAAGAAAATGCGGACNGANACGGACAGCTTCGCCTGCCGCGGCCTGCCGGTGTTTCTGGATAAGACGGAGCAGCTCTGTGAACGGCTGCGGGGAATGTCCGGCAGGGAGCTGCAAAAACTGTGGAAGTGCAATGACCAGATCGCTAAACAGAATATCGAGCGGCTGCGGACCATGGACCTCCGCCGGAACCTGACACCGGCCATCCTCTCCTATGTGGGCATCCAGTACCAGTACATGGCTCCCGGCGTGTTCACCGCGGACGAGCTGGAATATGTGGAGGAGCATCTGCGCATTTTGTCCGGGTTTTATGGCATCCTGCGGCCCTTTGACGGCGTGACGCCCTACCGCCTGGAGATGCAGGCAAAGCTGGTGGTGGGAGAGACGAAAAATCTTTACGAGTTCTGGGGTGTGTGCATCGCGGAGAACCTTCTGGCGGAGACGGACTGTATTGTTGATCTGGCGTCGAAGGAGTACAGTCAGTGTGTCGCGCCTTATCTGACTGGCGATACGCGGATCATCACCTGCGTATTCGGAGAGTGGAAGAACGGGAAGATCATAGAGAAGGGCACCCAGTGCAAAATGGCCCGGGGCGAGATGGTCCGGTATATGGCGGAGCGTCAGATCCGGGAGCCGGAGGAGATGCGCTCCTTTGACCGGCTGGGATACCGGTTTTCTCAGGAGGATTCCGATGGCGATACCTATGTTTTTGTGAAAGAGTCTGCCCGGAAGGCAGATATGTAAAAATTCCCGTCTGTTTTGCACTTTTACGGTTGCACAGCAGGCGGGTTTCCTTTATAATGCAAGGGATAGAACAAACAACAGGGAGGGTGCGGAATGATCTCAAAATTTCACTATGGCACGCCGGTGGAGACCTTCGCGGTGGTAGAGCAGGTCCCGCTGCTGGACCACGAGGAACTCCGGCGCTTTACCCGGAAGAAGGGATCGCCCCAGGTCTTCTCCTGCCCGCTGGGCGAGGAGNATATCGTCTACGGTCTGGGCGAGACCATGCGGGGGATCAACAAGCGGGGCGCGCGGTATATCAGCTTCAACTATGACGACGGCGTCCACAAGGACGACATGCCCTCCATGTACGGTTCCCATAATTTCATTGTGGTGGATGGGGAGACGAGCTTCGGGGCGTTCTTTGACACACCGGCGCGGGTGGTGTTTGACATTGATTCCAAGGGAGACGGGATGCTGTCTGTCGCCTGTGAATCCCAGGATCTCCGTCTGTACATTGTGGAGGGGGAGAATGCCTATGACGTGGTCAGGCAGTTTTTGCATGTGATCGGACAGAGTATCCTGCCGCCTCTGTGGGCGTTCGGCTATGGCCAGAGCCGCTGGGGATACCGGTCCGCCCGGGACATCAGCCACGTTGCCGGTAAGTACGAGGAAAACGGCATTCCCCTGGATTACATCTGTCTGGACATCGACTATATGGACCGCTATATCGACTTCACCGTCAACAAGCGCCGCTTTCCGGATATGGCCGGTTTCGTGGCCAGGATGAAGGAGAAGGGCATCCATCTGGTGCCTATTGTGGACGCAGGCATCAAGGTGGAGCCGGGCAACCAGGTNTATGACGAGGGTGTGCGGAATGGTTACTTCTGCAAGAACCACGAAGGTACGGACTTCAAGGCCCAGGTCTGGCCGGGGATGACACACTTCCCTGACTTCCTGCGAAAAGAGGTCCGGGATTGGTTCGGGGAACACTACAAGTTCTACACCGATTTGGGGCTGGAGGGCTTCTGGAATGACATGAACGAGCCTGCCATCTTCTCCACAGAGTACCGGGCCAGAGGGACGAAGCCCGATGCGGAGCGTGGCGACCCGGACCAGCCGGAGCGCCACATTGCGGATTTTAAGGATTTCTTCCACCAGCTGGACGACGGGCGGGAGAAGAGCAACTACGAGGTACACAACATCTACGGTGCGATGATGACCCGGGCCTCCGGCGAGGGACTGGAGCGGCTGCTGGACAAGCGGTATCTGCTGTTTTCCCGCTCCTCCTACATCGGGGCTCACCGGTACGGCGGCATATGGACGGGGGACAACGCCTCGACCTGGGAAATGCTGCGGCAGAACGTGTACCACATGCCCTCCCTGAATATGTGCGGCTTCCTCTACAGCGGCGCAGACACCGGCGGCTTCGGAGGGAACTGTGACCGGGAGTTGCTGCTGCGGTGGCTGGCGGTATCGACCTTCACGCCGCTGATGCGCAACCACACCGCCCTCCTCACCCGGCCCCAGGAGTGCTACCGTTTCCGCCGCCCGGAGGACTTCCGGACGGTGATCTCCCTGCGCTACCGGCTGCTTCCCTATCTGTACTCCGAGTTCATGAAAGCCGCCCTGCGTCGGGATATGTTTATCAGGCCCCTGGCCTTTGATTTTCCCGGGGATGAGAAGGCCCGGCGCATCGAGGATCAGTTGATGGTGGGGGAGAGNNTNATGATCGCACCCATTCTGGAGCAGGGGACCAAGGGGCGGATCGTCTATCTGCCCGAGCCCATGACNGAGGTGCGCTATGGCAGCGAGGGCTTCACCTGTATTGACGTGGGCGCGGGAGAGCGGACGGTCATGGTGCCGCTCAATCAGGTGGTGTTNTATNTNCGGAAGGGGAAGCTGGTNCCNGTGGGACNGGCGGTCCCCCGNACGTCGGATCTGGATCTGNTGGATGTGGAGCTGCTGGGCACCGGAACGTCCTANGAGCAGTATGTGGACGACGGTGAGACCANGGATTGCAGNNTGGACCGNTGNGTGGTGCGGCGGAGAGAGGNGTAGGCAAAACTGATNTGGGATCATTTGACTTAAACAGATAAGTAACAGGAGCCGCCCCATTCCGGGTCAGACACCGGAATGGGGCGGCTTTTACAGATGAGGCTGGTTAAGAGCTATTTGTCAAAGGACGGGTTCATGAAGTAGACATTCTTCTCGCCCAGACGGTCCTTTGCCAGACGCAGGCCTTCGCCGAACCGCTGGAAGTGCACAATCTCCCGGGCACGAAGGAAGCGGATGACGTCGTTTACGTCGGGATCGTCGCTGAGGCGGAGAATGTTGTCGTAGGTGACGCGGGCTTTCTGCTCTGCTGCCAGATCCTCCGTCAGATCGGCAATGGTATCCCCAGTGGACTGCATGGTAGCGGCGCTCCAGGGGGCGCCGGAGGCGGCGACGGGGTAGACACCGGCTGTGTGATCCACAAAATAGGCGTCAAAACCGGCGGTCCGGATTTGCTCCTCGGTGAGATTCCGGGTGAGCTGGTGGACGATCGTGCCAACCATCTCCAGGTGACCTAGCTCCTCGGTGCCGATATCCGTCAGCAGTCCCTTCAGCTCCGGATAGGGCATTGCAAACCGTTGGCTGAGGTAACGCAGGGATGCACCGAGTTCGCCGTCTGGACCTCCATACACCGTCAGACTACAATACAGGCTAAAAAATAACGCGGTAGGTGACCGAGAGGGTGGAGGCCGCTTTATCAAAGGTGCAGGTCTCTATGACCGAGCGGGCGGCGCTGTTCTTCTGTTCCAGGGTGGCTTCGGCGGAGCGGAGGGTTTCCAGAGTGGCAGATATGGCGGCCTGAAGCTTGCGGCGGATGGCGGCATCATCGGTTCTGGCGTGAAAGTCTTCCAGCTCTTGTTGGATACCGGCCTCACTCTGATCCAGATCTCTCTTAGCGGAGGCAAAAGCGTCCAGATCCAGAACGCCGGAAAGATAGGCGTCCTGCAACCGGATCTTCTTGTTCTGCAGTTGCCGGAGGGTCGCCTCCAGGCGGGCCAAATCGCCGCCGCCGCTCTGGTTGGTATAGGTGATCTCATAGCCCAGCTGGCCGGAGGTCCTGGCGTCAGCTTCCAGGCGGGCGAGGATCGCGTCTTCCAGAAGGTCGGCGCGGACGTGCTGGGAGTGGGTGCAGCGGCCACGTGCGTAATTGTTGCATTTGTAAAAATGCGGTTTGGAGAAAATCAGTGTCGCGCCGCAGGCGGAGCAGCGGACCAGACCGGACAACCAGCTCTTTAGATCGGTGGTCGGGCGGGCCTTATAGCCCCACTGGGCTTTTACCTCGTCCAGGCGGCGCTGGGCGGCGTCCCACGTCTCCTGCGAGACCAGCGGCTCGTGGTCAGAATCGGCTATGATGATGTTCTCATTGAAGAAATCCCGACGGGTGCGGCCTGCCGGGTTCCAGCGGAGTTTGCCTATGTAGACCGGGTTCCTGAGAATGTATTCCACTGTGCGGTTTTCAAACTGATTGCCCCGGTGAGTGCGGATGCCAAGGTCGTTGAGCTCGCGGGCAATAGGATAGAGGCCCTTCCCGGCAATGAAACTGTCGAAAATCCGGCGGATCAGCGCGGCCTCCTCCGGCTCCGGCACCAGGCGGCCATCCTCAATACGGTAGCCGAAAGAGGCCGTGCATTGAAGCTTGCCCCGCTGGGCGTTGACGGACATGCTCCGCTTAACCTCCTGGCTAAGACGGATGGAATAAAACTCGTCCATCCATTCTATGATCCGCTCGATCAGGGAGCCGAAAGGACCGGCAATCAGCGGC
Organism: Oscillibacter sp.; assembly: GCA_014799915.1. Lineage (GTDB taxonomy): Bacteria > Bacillota > Clostridia > Oscillospirales > Oscillospiraceae > Pelethomonas. Next base: position 6,481 of record JAAVHD010000029.1, on the reverse strand, counting down.
TCGGTGATGCTGACCACATCTATGCCGCACTTGGAACGGAGGATGGATTTGTAAAAGATGCTCTCCTCCTGGTTCCGGGCGAAGCGGGAGTATTTCCACAGCAGGATCACGGAGAAGGGGCAGTCCTTCTCTTTAGCGGCGGCAATCATCCGCATGAACTCCGGGCGGCGTTCCGCCTTCTTGCCGGATATGCCGCTGTCGATGTAGATCTGATCCTGGAGTAGGACAATGCCCTCCCGTTGGGCGTACTTCCGGATCTCCGCCAGCTGGGTATCCGGAGACAGCTCCGCCTGATCGTCGGTGGAGACGCGGATGTAGGCCGCACCGAAGCGGGGGAGAGTGGGGGCGGCTGGCATGGGATCACCTCAATTCAAAATTCATTGTCGATAAGTGTCCAGACTAATAAAAATAGGAATTTGATCTGACACGCTGAGGACGTATTTCCTTAAAATCTGAATGGAGAAATCTCTTATATATGCTGCGCATCCGGAAAGGCATTTTGCTGCTGCGCAGAGACGATGCTTCTATAAAGGTCAGTATCAAAAATAAAATCAGGAGAATTGTTCCTATCCATGTTTCTGTATGTCTGCTTGTTACGATGCCGGAATAGATGATGAGTGAGCAGCTGAATACAAAAAGTACAGTGCGAAACAGCTCTGAAAAAAGGAACTGAAAAGATTCAAACCAATCTAATGGGAAATTGCGCTTCACGCGAAGCACAGATGTTGGAGGCTCGCCGCGGAGTTTTCCATATATTGAGAGGGTAGTGAACGGATAGGCACTTTTCTGATCACTGCTGACCAGTACAATATATCCACGCCGCTTGTTTAGAAAATCGAAGGAGAGATCAATGCGAAAGACGGGGGAATCGAATTCGGCGTCTAATTGTTTATCGTACAATATGTAGCTTTCGCTTACAGACAACTCAAATGGGGCCTCATAATTATCCTGGAAAACTTTTCTGCACTCAAAGTATCCATCTACAAACAAACAGAGAGCAAAAACATCCTCCTTGAAAATAGGTCGGCGGCAAGAGTTCCAAAAAGCAATAACATACTCGTTTCCCTTTTGCGCAACGGCGTACCGAATACTTTTGCGGGGTGATCTCAAAGAATAATAAATAGTTAGAATTATTCCAAGATACGAGATGAAACCAAGAAGCTTGTTATCAAAAAGTACGGCAAAGAAGTAAGAAAAGTAGGATGAGAAGTAATTTGCTATGTGGTGCAGGGCTTCGGCAAGAGATGCGTCCGGCACAGGGATCACCTCGTTTCAAATTCGGCATACCAGGCGATCAGCAGAAGTAGTGCGCTTCACCAAAATAAGCAAGCCACTTTTCGGTGATTTCGCCGCTTCTGGCCTCAATGATCTTCATAATATTGCGGAGGATATGATCCGGTATCCTGGAGTTATTATTGCAGAGATAACACTTCCCGGCGCGAGTGATCCAGATTTTCGTTGCCCCCGCGCTGGGCGCACCCTGGCAGACGTGGACATGCACCGGCTCCAGGGGATCGCTCTCGTTGGACCAGAAGAACACCCAGTAGGAACCAATCTTAAAAATTTGCGGCATGGTCAAACCCGCCTTCCTTAGAAAATTGGAGGATCAGGTGGGCGGTGGATTGGATCACCTCCCGGAGTCGGTCCATATCGGCAGGGGAGAAGCCGGAAACGTCTTCCCAGGCATACTCCGGGAGCCAGCAGGTGGCATGGTGGAAGCCATCGACAGCATCGGGGCGTTCCATATAGACTTTGACTTGCCCGTCTGGCTGCATTTCAGAGTGGACGATCTCTGTGCCGTCGTCCAGGGTCATGAATGGGTACATCATAGGGGGCGCTCCTTTCTTATTGAGAACTAACAATTCAGCGACAGCAGCTCCGGCACAGCAAACCGGACGCGCTCCAGCAGTGCATCAAAGGAACCGGATTCCAGCACCAGGCCGGGCACGTCCTCGCTCTCCGCGATCCAGACGCAGGCGTCCGGGTCCCAGGTCATTTTGATTGTTAGTTCCATGGTTACCTCCATAGTGTTTTCAAATGCGGTAGCACTGGGGCGGCGTTTTACTTTAGTCCCAATCTATCAACAATTTCTTTGTTGGGAATAACATATTTTTGCTCTATAATGTTTGATATGTCATCATAAATCTGATATAATACTTGTAAAGAAGATTCACTTGCCTTAAAAGATAAGGCACCTATAAATATCTCTCGATCTGGACCCATTGTGCGGTGCTGATTGTAAAATTCACCACCAGGTTTTGCGGCATCCTCGTAAAGATGTTCGATACCGTTTCTAAATTTTCTGACATTATCAAATGTATGACTGAGCTTGATTTGGATAGCCTTTTCGGTCTCTCCGAGCATCTCGTATAATATCATTGCAAGCCGATAAGTTCGTTCAACGGTGTTGACAAAGAAATAATAGTCTGCCCATAATGATGTCAACAGAAATCGATCCTCAAAATTTATGAAGCGACTATAAGGTATGGTGGAAATTTTTCTGTCGCTCTCGTCCAAACGACTCAGTTCAAGCATCAGCGTGTTCATGAAATCATCCAAATATACAAATAGGTTTGCAAGCGATTCTCTGGATGCATAGTCGGCAGAATCCATGTCAACGGGAAGGATATACCGTTCTTTCCCGAAAGAATTATCAAATGTCCTCAAGCTTTCACCACATTTCTTAAAAAGGAGGTAAACAATGGAGTATTATATTGATTTGAGCTCTGGGAGGGGAAATCCATACGGAGATGTAAAAGTCACCTTTGCGTATACCTCAAAAACTGGTGATATAGTCAAAGGCCGAAAATATGTTGGATTTGATGCAGGAGCTGCCTTAGAATTGTTTTCCTGTGACATTATTGATCAGAGTATATTGCCACCAGTCGATCTGAGCAAGCCTTGCACCATAACGCTGTCTAAAGATGGCCCGTCGTAAGACGGGCCCTTTCTATTTGTCAAATTCGCAAGCGCTTGGGGATTTGTCTATTTCGGCGACTTATGTTTTTTATGCCTGTTTTTCAGTGCCCAACTTACCCTTATCACTTTTTATATACTTTCCAGATACCACAAGATCGTCCGCATAATCAACGAGTTTTTCCTGACCTTCTTCGTTCAACTCACGATATAGGTTTATCAGCTGCTTTTCCCCCGGTACGGATTTGTCCGCACTGGGGGCGTTTTTTTGATCTGCCGGAGTTGTTTCTTCACGGCCCAAGAGAAAATCAACAGTAACGTTACATGCTTCGGCGATTTTTAAAAGAAGATCAGATTTAGGATCATGATTTCCACTTTCATATCCATTGAATGTGCTAGGAGCAACACCGATTACTTTAGCGAGTTCCTTTTGTGAAAAGCCAGCTGCCTCTCGCGCGTCTCTTATCTTGAATTTCATAACGGCCTCCTCTCTCTCACTACTATATTTCTTTTTCTTCTATTCGTCAATACAAAAATTCTATTTTCTCAAATTTTTTTACCGATAGAGTCTTGACATATTCGAGAAACTAGTATATATTACTTGCAGAGATTTGAGAATCTCGAATTAAGTAAAGGAGGATAAGAAATTTGAATGTGAACATCGAAGCCGAAAGGGCAAGGAAGCAACTCACAAAAGAAGCGTTATCTTCCGCGCTCGGAATTACTTCAAAAACCTATATGAAGTACATTCGTGGAGAAACGCCTATTCCTTCGGACACACTAATCAACATGGCAAATTTGTTCCAGTGTTCAACAGATTATCTTTTGGGCCGGACCGCTGAGAGTTCAGCGTAGAGTAGAGACCAGTCGTTGGTGGGGAAATTAGGCCTGTAGCACTATGTAAAAGAAACTGCCTTCCTCGACACGGCAATGAGAGAAAGGCAGTTCACAATTATGATATGTGGCAAAGAAAAAGTAAAGTGTGTGCAAAAATTAGGAACAAAGCGGACAGTTATCTGGATCTTTGCATGGATCAAAATCAAGATCAGGATCGCGTTCCGATTTTGGCTTTTTTGCGTTTTCGACAATCGTGCATCTGGCTTCAGCAAGTATTTTTTCCCCATCTGCACCTTCATGGTATTCTTCGATGATGTGAACAGGAATACCAAAAGCAGGGCAAGTTTCCCAGCGTGATTTAACAAGGGATTTAGTTGCGTTTATGACAATTCACCTCTTTCCTGTATTGAGCAAGTGCAAGTTGCTCTGGTTGGAATAATTATACAGGAAATAGGTCAGCAAGTAAAGAATTTCGGTGTAAACAATCTATGAACAGCCGTCCCCCGCCGGAGGATGTGCGGGACAGCGCATAAAAAGCCCCGCCTGCTCGGCGGGACTGGAAATAGGAAGGAGGTGAGCACATGTCAGAAAAAGAAAAACGGGAGGAAATCAAAAGAATTCTCCTCGAACAAATGGAATTGTTCAAGGAGAACAGTAGCGCACATGATAAGCCGAATTATTTGACGCGCCTTTCGGAAGACATGCGAAACAGCAAATATAATATCGGAGACTTTCTTTTCTACTTCGGTACAGTGCTAGTTGCGTTGTCGTTTTTTAACATCTTTTGCGGCTTTTTCGCGTAGCTGCTGGATTGCAATTCCCAGCTTCTGCATATCCATGGGTTCAGCGAGCAATATCGGGAAAATTTCCAACATAGCTTCTTTTGATTCTTTAGAACAGATTAGCATTGTGCGTTCTACCGCAGTTACCAATGCGATAGCATTTTTATCCGAAGAATCCAGCATACAGGAATAATATCCTGCAAAGACATCTGCATACGCATCACGCAGCGCCTTTACTTGGTCCTGCCGAGTAGAAGCCTTTGCGGATATTTTCGCCCCAACAACAGTACCCACGATCCCGATAATGCCAACAAGCAATTCGCTGCTATGCAAAGCAAGGCTTTGTATAAATAGTTCCATAAACTTCACCATCCATATATATCCCGTCTTTTGGAGAGATTCTACCACAGACGAGAGGGGGGTGACAAGAGGGAAACAGAAATAAATATGGTTCCATTTGCGATGCTAGAGGAAATAAGGTGCGCGGTGCCTTGTTCTTTGGCCTTCGCATTGAGTATCTTTTTGCTCGGGGGAGTGCCGAGCAGGACAGCGCATGAGGAGGCGCATGATTACGATATGAACGAAAGGAGCTGTAAAAATGGCTGTGAGCATTGAAGACCTTGCCCGTGAAGTGAGCAGGAAGTGCCTGAAAAATGCTTCTGACCTTCTCGATAACAAGACCAATTGGATGGGCGACGATGCGAAGCTGGTACGGTATCTCGTTGAGATTGCTGCCGAAGCCAACAAGATGATACCGGTTGCCCGTGGTCCGATAATAAGGGTTTGCGACTCGCCCCCTCTGCAAAGAGAGGACGATAAAAAAGCCCTGGCCGATGCTATCCGGGAAATTCTTACAGAAGAAGCGGAAAACCGGCCAGACCTGGACTATACATAAAGAATCCCCCCTTGCTCGGCGGGACTGAAAAGTAATCCGGCAACAGTATGGTCATAAGGCCGAAATACGAAAAGCCCCCGCCGGGCGGCAACCCGACGGGAGCAAGGGCGGAAAAGTTCAGCTAACCATTCCGCCTCTATTTTACCAGGAATAGGACAAGTTTTCAAGCCCGTATTGATAAATGGGAGGCGATTCTATGAGAAAACAGCAGGAGATCAAGACCGTTTCATATGTTCATGTAGGCGACAAGCTGGTCTGTACCGACGACTTGACGCCCGAGCAGAAGGTTCGACTGGGGACGTGGCTCAAGACTACATATCTCAACAACCTGTATCGTGGGCAGGCGGTATTTAAGCCCGCCGCAGGGGAGTAGGAATCATGGCAGGCTGGGGGCTCTCCAGCCTGCTTGTACAGAAAGGACAAGCTATGAAGAAAACAATCAAGCTGACAATTGAGAATGACTGGCCTATTTTAATGGCTTTGGGCACGCAGATAGCCTCCGAAAAAGAGAAGATGGCGTTTGCGCTGGAACACGGCAGAAAGGACATGGCCGCAGTTTGCGAAAAGTACGTCCGTGAGATGGAGCGGGCGGTCGAGGTAATCGAGGAGGCTCCATGGGAACGGTAACATTACATCAATCCAACGCCTGGCGGACCGAGGCGCTTGGCCTCCTGGCCCTGTCGGCGCTGGTGAACGCCGCCCTGACGGCCCGGATTGCGGGCCTGGAGTCCCAGCGGCAGGAGGACGCCGCCAGGTACCAGGAGCAGATCGAGGATGCGGAACACGACCGGGACCTGGCTGTGCGGGAGCTGGGGGCTATGGCCCTGCAGCAGGCAGAGGAGAGGCAGGCCCGGGCGGCCCAGGCGGAAGCCTATGAGGCCGCCGGTATTTACACGTATGTCGGCAACTGCACCATAACCTACTACTGCTGCGAGCCTTATGAGCATATTTGCGGGAATGGTGATGGTATAACCGCCACTGGGCTGCCGGTATCGCCGGGGATGGTAGCCGTGGACCCGGAAGTGATCCCTCTGGGCAGCACGGTGGTGAT
>JAAVHD010000028.1 GCA_014799915.1 Oscillibacter sp. | reverse complement strand
ATGGCGCACAATTCGACGCTCGCTCCGCGCAAAGAGTTTTTCCCACGTACACGCCGCGGGAAAAACAATTGGAATTTATTTCGCCGCTGCGGCGGCGAAACTCCTGCGGAGGGCTTTTTTGACGGTCTAAAAAGGAGGAAGCACCATACAGGCGCTCCCTCCTTTTGCCGCCGCAACTATACCCGCTCCACAAAATTCGCCACGAAATGGAGGGCTACGCCCAGAGGCACGGTATGGCGGCGCAGGGTGCTCAGGTGCAGGTAATCGGTTTCCTCCTCAAAGGGGTTGTTTCCAGCGGCGTATTCCTTCAGACGGGGCATGTAGGGGGCCAGGAACTCGCTGAGGAAGCCGCCCAGCACCACGTCGCAGTCCAGGGACATGCGGATATTGTACACCGCGATGGCCAGATGGCGCAGCATGTTGTCCCAGAGGTGGCCGCAGTCCGGATCATGCTGCTCTACCTTACGAAAGAACTCCGCCAGAGACAGTCCGGTTGCCTCCCGGATGCGGCGGGGGGAGCAGTAGGCCTCCAGACAGCCCTGCCGTCCGCAGCTGCACCGCAGACCGCCCGGCTCGACGCACATGTGCCCGAACTCCGCGCTGCGCCGGTTGTCCCCGTTGTAGGGGGAGCCGTTGAGAAGGATGGCCCCGCCCACCCCGTTTTCCAGGGAGAGGTAGGCCATGTTCCGCTGATTGTTCCGGAGGAACCACTCCGCGTAGCCGCCGCAGGTGGCGTCGTTTTCCACATAGGTGGGATAGGGGATGGATTCGGTGAGGCCCTCCAGAGAGGTATCCTTCAGCCGGAGGGTGGGGGCGGCGGTGAGATACCGGCTGTCCGGGCTCATGACGGCGGGCAGGGCGATCCCTACTCCCAGCAGCCGCCCCCGGTCAATGGAGGAGCGGTCCAGAAACTCCTCCAGCGCCTGAGCGAGCGCCCCGCCCATATCGGCAAAGCGCACGATGGGCCCGTTGTCCATCTCGTAGTAGGCCAGCTCGTTGAGCCGCAGATCCGCCGCCGCCAGGCGCAGGCTGTTCTCCGTCACGGAGATGCCTACCGCCACCCGGGCGTCGGGCACGATGGACAGGCCGCTGGCCTTCCGTCCGCCGGTGGCCTTCTGCTCGCCGGAGTCCCGGACCAGCCCGTCCGCCATCAGCCGGGACAGCTTCTGATACACGGTGGGCAGGCTGAGGCCCAGGTCCCGGGCCAGGTCCTGCCGGGAACAAAAGCCCCTGGCGTCATATATATAGCGGTAAATATCGCTGCGGGTGTGCCGCTTCCGCTCTGTTGCGGCCGTCTCGAAATCCATTCTCCGTGCTGCCCCTTTTGTAAAATGATTATCCTTATTGTAACACGAACTTGGAATCCGTCAATTGGATTCTGCAAAAAAATTGAGAAAATTTGCAAAATAACACCGTGTTATGGAAAGGCGCTTCACAAAACTAAATGGAATCTTCGTCATTGTAGCCAGTTTTCGTATGCTATATCCGTGCAATAATTACAAAGTTGTGAATTGCCGGCAAAAAGAGATTGACATCGGTAAAATAATTTTATAAAATCAAGTTATCGAAGCGAAAGCTTCCCTAAAATCATTTTGGAGGAATGAACATGAAGAAGTTTCTGGCTCTGATCCTTGCACTGTGCATGACCTTCGCCCTTGTCGCCTGCGGCGGCGGGAACAGCAATGACACCACCAGCAACAACACCCCCAGCAGCACCAATACTGACACCCCCAGCGGCGACGCCAAGACCGTGGGTATCGCAATGCCCACCAAGTCCCTGGAGCGCTGGAACCGTGACGGCGCCTACCTGGACGAGCAGTTCAAGGCCGCCGGCTACAACACCATCGTCACCTACTCCGACAACAAGAATGAGCAGCAGGTCAACGACATCCAGAACATGCTGGCTCAGGGCGTGGATCTGCTGATCATCGCCGCCATCGACGGCGCCGGCCTGAACACCGTCATGAACGACGCGGGCGCCGCGGGCATCCCCGTCATCTCCTATGACCGCCTGATCATGAACGACAACGCCACCTACTACGTGTCCTTCGACAACTACACCGTCGGCAAGCTCCAGGGCGAGTACGTCCGTGACGCGCTGGATCTGGACAACGCCGCCGGCCCCTTCAACATGGAGTTCACCGCCGGTGACCCCGCCGACAACAACGCCGGTTACTTCTTCAACGGCGCTATGGACGTGATCAAGCCCTACATTGACAGCGGCAAGGTCATCGTCAAGTCCGGCCAGACCGCCTTCGATCAGGTCGCTACCGATCAGTGGCAGACCGACGTGGCTCTGGACCGCGCCCAGAACGTCCTGGCTTCCTACTACTCCGACGGCACCCAGCTGGACGCCTGGCTGTGCTCCAACGACTCCACCTCTCTGGGCGTGACCCAGGCCATCCAGGCTGACTACGCCGGCGGCAACGCCGTGGTCATCACCGGCCAGGACGGCGACGAGGCCAACCTGCGCAACATCAAGGACGGCGCGCAGTCCATGACCGTCTACAAGGCAGTGGCCAACGAGGCCGTTGTGACCCTGGATCTGGCCAAGGCCATCCTGAACGGCGAGACCGTCGACGGCGGCCTGATCTCCGCCTCCGGCTGGGACTTCGACTGCGCTTATGATACGGAGTCCTATGAGACCTCCGCCGGCAACAAGTGCCCCTCCTTCCTGCTGGTTCCCGACGTTGTCACCGCTGACAACATGGAAGCCAAGCTGGTCACTCCCGGCTACTACACCGTGGGCGACGACGGCTATCTGAAGGCCACCAACGGCTAAGACGAACGCAATACCTCTGCACCTTTCAAGTAACCACTGGTGGGCGGGGCTTACGCCCCGCCCGCTTTTAACTTTCCCATTGCGCGTAAAGAGAGGAGGAACACTGTTTGGCAAATACAATTTTGGAAATGAAATCCATCACGAAGGAATTCCCCGGCGTCAAGGCCCTGGACAACGTGAACCTGAGGGTCGAGGCCGGGGAGATTCACGCCCTGATCGGTGAGAACGGGGCGGGGAAATCCACATTGATGAACGTGCTGTCGGGCACCTATCCCGCAGGCTCCTACACCGGGGAGATCTACTATGAGGGCAAGCTGTGCCAGTTCAAGACCCAGAAGGACAGCGAGGCCCTGGGCATCGTCATCATCCACCAGGAGCTGGCCCTGATCCCCCTGCTGTCCATCGGGGAGAACATGTTCCTGGGCAACGAGATCAAAAATAAGATGGGGTACATCGACTGGGACAAGACCTACGGCGAGGCCGAGCGCCATATGCGCCAGGTGGGCCTGAACGAGTCGGCGCAGACCCTGGTCAAGGATATCGGCACCGGCAAGCAGCAGCTGGTGGAGATCGCGAAGGCTTTCTCCAAAAAGGTGAAGCTGCTCATTCTGGATGAGCCCACGTCGTCCCTGAACGACGAGGACGCCAAGATGCTGCTGGACCTGCTCATCGAATTCAAGAAGGAGGGCCTCACCTCCATCATCATCACCCATAAGCTCAACGAGATCATCTACTGCGCCGACAAGGCCACCATCATCCGGGACGGCTCCACCATCGAGACCCTGGTCAAGGGCGTGGACGAGTTCAGCGAGGACCGGATCATCAAGGGCATGGTGGGCCGCTCCATGGAGGACCGCTATCCCGCACGGGAGCACCATGTCCAGAAGGAAGTCAACCTGGAGGTAAAGAACTGGACGGTGCATCACCCCCTGTACCCCGAGCGGGTGGTGGACGACAACATCTCCTTCAACATCCGCAAGGGCGAGGTCGTGGGCTTCTCCGGCCTCCAGGGCGCGGGGCGCACGGAGCTGGCCATGTCCATCTTCGGCCACAGCTACGGCACAGGCATCTCCGGCGAGCTGTACATAGGGGGGCAGAAGGTGGATCTGAAGTCCCCCCAGGACGCCATCCACCACGGGCTGGCCTACGTCACCGAGGACCGGAAGACCAACGGCCTGATCCTGGACGAGTCCATCCGCTTCAACACCACCCTGGCCCGCCTGGACAAGGTCTGCAAGGGCGCTGTGATTGACAGGGACCAGGAGGTCTCCGTCTCCGAGCAGATGACCAAGGACATGGGCACCAAGACCCCCACCATCGAGCAGAACGTGGGCAACCTGTCCGGCGGCAACCAGCAGAAGGCGCTGCTGGGCAAGTGGATGTTCACCGAGCCGGACATCCTCATCATGGATGAGCCCACCCGCGGCATCGACGTGGGCGCGAAGTACGAAATTTACAGCCTCATCAACCAGATGGTGGACCAGGGCAAGTCGGTGATGATGATCTCCTCCGAGCTGCCCGAGCTGCTGGGTATGTGCGACCGCATTTACGTGATGAACGAGGGCCGCCTGCTGGCCGAGGTGGACGCCAAGGACGCCACCCAGGAGAGCATCATGGGCTACATCATCCGCGATACCGCCAAGGCGTAATAAGGGAGGATAACAACAATGACTGAAACGAAAAATAAATTTGATCTGGTAAAGTTTTTGACCAAGTACGCCATGGTGCTTGCCCTGGTGATCGTCTTTTTCCTGTTTGTATTCCTGACCAAGGGCGTTATGCTCTCCCCCCAGAATATGACCAACCTGCTGCTCCAGAACGGCTACGTGCTGGTTATGGCCTGCGGTATGCTGCTGTGCATCCTGACGGGCGGTAACATCGACCTGTCCGTGGGCTCCGTGGTCTGCCTGGTGGGCGGCCTGGCGGCCGTGATGGTCACCAACATGCACATCAACGCCATCGTGGCCATCCTGGTTGGTCTGGCCGTGGGCCTGCTGGTGGGCATCTGGCAGGGCTACTGGATCGGCTACGTCCGCATCCCGCCCTTCATCACCACCCTGGGCGGCATGTTCATCTTCCGCGGCCTGGGCCGCTTCATTCTGGACAGCAAGACCGTGGCCGTCCAGGACCCCACCTTCCTGAACATCTTCACCGCCTACATCCAGATCCCCGGCCTGGATGACGGCAATATCAAGCTCTCCCCCATCATCGTGGGCGTGATCGTGGCGGTTGCCATTATCCTCAGCACCATCAAGAACCGCAAGGACCGCGCCAAGAAGGGCTACCGCCAGAACAGCGCCTTTTCCGATTTTGCCAAGTCCGGCCTTATCGCCGCGCTGATCCTCTGGTACTGCTGGATGCTCAGCCAGTACCGCGGCATCTCCGTCATGCTGGTGTGGGTGGTCGCTATCTGCCTGATCTATAACTTCATTACCTCCAAGACCGCCTTTGGCCGGTACTTCTACGCCGTGGGCGGCAACGAGAAGGCCACCAAGCTCTCCGGTATCAACACCAACAAGATTTACTTCATCGCCTATGCCAACATGGGCCTGCTGGCCGGTCTGTGCGGCCTGCTGTGTACCGCCCGCGTGGGCTCCGTCAACGGCGCCACCGGTACCTCCTTCGAGATGGACGCCATCGGCTCCTGCTTCATCGGCGGCGCTTCCGCTTACGGCGGCAGCGGCACCGTGGGCGGCGTGGTCATCGGCGCTCTGCTGCTGGGCGTGATCAACATGGGCATGTCCATCATGGGCCTGGGCGACTCCTGGCAGTACGTCATCAAGGGCGGCGTGCTTCTGATCGCCGTTATCTTCGACGTGGTCACCAGCCGCAAGTCCGGCGGCAAGTAATACTTTTTCTTGAAAGAAAAAGTATCAAAAAGAACTTGTGATTCTTTATAGCCACATCGAGTGGCTATAAAGAGTTGATCGTGCATGACCGCTCGATGCGGTCACTGCGCGATCTATACGCTCTTTGGACTGCTGCAAATCCTCAATTTCTGCACGGTAACGAAGTGCGGCTCTTAACTGAGAATATAAGGGGTACACTATGCTGTATATCGGAATTGACCTGGGTACCTCCGCCGTCAAGCTGCTGCTGATGGACGGCGAGGGCGCTATTAAGAATGTCGTATCCAAAGAATATCCCCTGGAGTTCCCCCAGCCCGGCTGGAGCCAGCAGGCCCCGGAGGACTGGCGGCGGGCCGTGCTGGAGGGTATCCCCGAGCTGCTCAACGGCTTCGACGCCGGCCAGGTGGCCGGCATCGGGGCCGGCGGCCAGATGCACGGACTGGTGGTGCTGGACAGGGACGACAATGTGATCCGTCCCGCCATCCTCTGGAACGACGGGCGCACCGCCAAAGAGGTGGACTACCTCAACAACGTGGTGGGCAAGGAGAAGCTGTCTAAGCTGACGGCCAACATCGCTTTTGCGGGCTTCACCGCCCCCAAGATCCTGTGGATGAAGGCCAACGAGCAGGAACTGTTCGCGAAGATCGACAAGATCATGCTCCCCAAGGACTACATCAACTACGTTCTCACCGGCGTCCACTGCACCGACTACTCCGACGCCAGCGGGATGCTGCTGCTGGATGTGGAGCACAAGTGCTGGTCCGGGGAGATGCTGGAGCTCTGCGGCGTCACTGAGGCCCAGATGCCCAGGCTCTTTGAGAGCTACGAGGCGGTGGGCACCCTGAAGCCCGAGATTGCTAAAGAGCTGGGTCTGCCTGAAAGCGTGGTCGTGTGCGCCGGGGCGGGGGACAACGCCGCCGCCGCCGTGGGCACCGGCACCGTGGGCGAGGGGGCCTGCAATATCTCCCTGGGAACCTCGGGCACCATCTTCATCTCCAGCGAGAAGTTCGGCGTGGACCACAACAACGCCCTCCATGCCTTCGCCCACGCGGACGGCAACTACCACCTTATGGGCTGTATGCTCTCCGCCGCCAGCTGCAACAAGTGGCTGATGGAGGATATCTTCCGCACCCAGGATTACGCCGGGGAGCAGCAGGACATCACCCCCGACAAACTGGGGAACAACCATGTATACTTTCTCCCCTACCTCATGGGCGAGCGCTCCCCCATCAACGACACCAACGCCCGGGGCACCTTCACGGGGCTCACCATGGACACCAGCCGCTCTGACCTGACCCAGGCGGTGCTGGAGGGCGTGACCTTCGCCATCCGGGACTGCTTCGAGGTGGCTAAGAGCCTGGGCATCCACATCCGGCGCAGCAAGATCTGCGGCGGCGGGGCCAAGAGCCCCCTGTGGAAAACCATGATGGCCAATATCCTGAACATCCAGCTGGAGGTCCCCGCCTCCGAGCAGGGACCCGGCATGGGCGGCGCAATGCTGGCTATGGTGGCCTGCGGGCTGTATCCCACCGTGGAAGATGCCTGTAAGAAGCTGGTGAGCACCGCTGAGACGGTCTCCCCCGATCCCGGGCTGGCCGCCCGGTACGAGGAGCGCTACCAGCAGTTCAAGCAGCTCTATCCCGCGCTGAAGGGCACCTTTGCCAATTTGAACGGGTAAAAGCTCCATGGAAAAAAAGCAATACAACGTGACCCGGAAGAATCAGGCCGATTTCCGGGCGCTGCTCCGGGGACTGGTCTCCGCCTATCTGCTCTATCTGGGCTGGAAGCTGGCGTTCCGGAATAACGACCCCACCTTCCCGCCGGTGGCGGGGATCGTCGCGGGCGTGGTGCTGGCGGCGGGGGCTGTCGCTTTCGGGGTCTATACCTGGAAGCGGTATCGGATCGACCGTAAGGACGCGGAGCTCACAGGTGAGGAACTGGCCGAAGCGGACGATGACGGCGGAGAGAGCCTATGAGAGGGAAGTCCTTTCGGGAGATCGCCGTGCGCTGTCTTCTGCTGCTGGCGGGGCTGTGTATCGCCCATCTGGGGGTGACGGTCTTTATCCAGACCGACCTGGGCTCCGATCCGTTTAATGTGCTGATCCAGGGACTGTTCCGTTCCATCCCCTGGCCGGAGTGGGCGGGAATGACCCACGGGAGGGTCCATCTGCTGGTTTCCCTGCTGATCCTGCTGGTGCTGCTGCTGGTGCAGCGGGACTGCGTGGGTATCGGTACGGTGCTGTGTATGGCTCTGGGCGGGCCGATCATTGATCTGTTCACCCTGATCCTGGCTCCTGTGATTCATGGCGGACTGCCGCTTTTTACGCGGCTGCTCCTGCTGGTGGTGGGGTGCGTCATCCTGGCCTTCGGTATGACCATCGTGATCTCCTCGGAGGCGGGCACCGGCCCCAATGATCTGGTGGCCGTGGTGGTCAGCGGGAAGCTGAAAAAACCATTTGGCCCTGTGCGGGTAGCGGTGGATCTGGGATTTACCCTGATCGGGTTCCTGCTGGGCGGTGTGGTTGGACTGGGGACCGTGATCTGCGCGTTCGTGGTTGGTCCCGCGGCGCAGCTCTTTTTCCCCGTCAGCAGAAAAATCTGCGCGGTCTGTGTACAAAAATTTGGGGGGAAATGTTCTCCCACGGAAGGTAATTGATATGAAAATCTATTCCATTCATGATCCCGAGTTTGCCCCTTACGGAAAGGTGCTGGGGGGATATGATACCCAAGAACTGCTGAAAACGCTGGACGCGGTCACTCCTCTGCCCGAGGGCGTGGAGTATGTCCCCTCCCAGAGTGAGCTGGAGGCCCTGCCCATCGCCGGGCAGATCGCTGTCAACGGATACGGCGGGATGCCCGTCCAGCTGGGCTGGTGCAACGGCCACAACACAAAGCTCAACTGTCTGGAGTATCACCGGGACAGCGAGCTCAACTGCGGCACGGCGGATTTTATTCTTCTGGTGGCCAGGGAGGACGAGGTAACGGACGGCCAGCTGGACACCGCCAAGGTGAAGGCGTTCCTGGCTCCCGCCGGTGAGATGGTGGAGGTCTACGCCACCACCCTGCACTACGCCCCCTGCTCCGCCAAGGCGGGGGCGGGCTTCAAGGTGCTTGTCGCCCTGCCCCGGGGCACCAACGGCCCCAAGCCGGAGATCACGCCGCGCAATGACGAGGATAAGACCCTCTGGGCCTGCAACAAGTGGCTGCTGGCCCACGCCGAGAGCAGCGAGGCCGCCCAGGGCGCCCATGTGGGCCTCCGGGGTGTGAATATCGACATTGCCGGCGACATCTGAAATTTCCTCCCCCGCACGGGGGGCTTTTATCAAAATATGTAAGGAGGAAACTATTGTGCTCACTAACATTCCCGAGGTAAAACTGGGTATTATTGCCGTCTCCCGTGACTGCTTTATTATCTCCCTGTCCGAGCGCCGCCGGGCGGCCATCGTCGAGGCCTGCAAGGGCGACGGTCTGGACGTCTACGAGTGCAGGACCACCGTGGAGAACGAGAAGGATATGCTCAAGGCCGTGGACGAGGTGAAGGCCGCGGGCTGCAACGCCCTGGTGGTCTTCCTGGGCAACTTCGGCCCTGAGACCCCTGAGACGCTGATCGCCAAGAACTTTGACGGCCCCTGCATGTATGTGGCCGCCGCCGAGGGCGACGGAGACCTGATCAATGGCCGCGGCGACGCATACTGCGGTATGCTCAACTGCTCCTATAACCTGGGTATGCGCCACTTGAAGGCGTTCATCCCCGAGTACCCCGTGGGCACCGCCGCCGAGATCGCGAAGATGATCGGGGAGTTCAAGCCCATCGCCTGCGCGCTGATCGGTCTCAGCCAGCTGAAAATTATTACCTTCGGCCCCCGGCCCCAGGACTTCTTCGCCTGCAACGCCCCCATCAAGGGCCTGTATGAGATCGGCGTGGAGATCGAGGAGAACTCTGAGCTGGATCTGCTGGTGGCCTACAAGGCCCACGCCAATGATCCGCGCATTCCCGAGGTATGCGCGGATATGGCCAAGGAGATGGGCGAGGGCTGCTACTACGCCGACATGAACGAGCGCATGGCCCAGCTGGAGCTGACCCTGCTGGACTGGGCCGAGGCCCACAAGGGCGCACGGCAGTACGTGGCTTTCGCCGACAAGTGCTGGCCCGCCTTCCCGGAGGCTTTTGGCTTTGAGCCCTGCTATGTCAATTCCCGTCTGGTGAGCCGGGGCATCCCCGTGTCCTGCGAGGTGGACATCTACGGCGCTCTGTCTGAGTACATCGGCATGTGCGTCTCCGGAGACACCGTGACCCTGCTGGATATCAACAACTCCGTCCCCGCCTCCATCTATGAGGAGGACATCAAGGGCAAGTTCGACTACACCCTCACCGACACCTTCATGGGCTTCCACTGCGGCAACACCCCCAGCTGCAAGCTGTGCGCCGACCGGGCCGTGAAGTACCAGCTCATCCAGCACCGCCTGCTGGAGCCCAAGGACTCCGAGCCTGACTTCACCCGCGGCACCCTGGAGGGCGACATCGCGCCCAGCGATATCACCTTCTACCGGCTCCAGTGCGACAGCGAGGGCAAGCTCCGGGCCTACATCGCCCAGGGCGAGGTCCTGCCTGTCAAGACCCGCTCCTTCGGCGGCATCGGCGTGTTTGCCATCCCCGAGATGGGCCGGTTCTACCGCCACGTGCTGGTCCAGAAGCGGTATCCCCACCACGGCGCAGTGGCCTTCGGTCACTACGGCAAGGCGCTGTTTGAGGTCTTCAAATTCCTGGGCATTGAGGACATCGCCTACAACCAGCCCAAGAATCTGCCCTATCCCACGGAGAATCCCTGGGCTTGAGCGCGGTGCTGGAGGAGGTCACAGGTCTCTACGAGGCGTATCTGGACGAGTTCCACCGGCTGGAGCGGGACCGCAAGCCCTTTGAGGGTGCCTTTGGCTTTGGGGGCGGACCTAAAGATCACCCCTGCCACGAGAAATTCGCGCAGGATCTGGAGAAGCTGCTGTACGACCTGACGGCCCAAGAGCCCTCATCCGGAGAGGCGGCGGAGGTGCTGCGGTATATCTACTGCGGTGCGCCGTCCCGCTGGGAGGCGGAGACCACGGTCTACTGGATGCTGCTGGCGGTGCAGGGATATACTTTAGGGCTCATCGAGCGGCTGAACGCCGCCGACGCCGGGGCGCTGTATGATACATACCGGGACCTTTATCCCCGGCGGCAGCAGCTCCCGGTGCAGAGCAAAGTGTTCGCCGCGCTGCGAGCGCGCAGCAGGACAAAATAAAAAAATCAATAAAAACCCGGCGCGGTACTTCTTCCTGTACCGCGCCGGGTTTATTATATATCGGTTGCTTCCGTCTCACGGACAAAGTCCCGGAACCGGCTGGCCGCCGAGTGGAACACCCGGTTTTTCTTCCAGGCCAGGACGTGGCCGGAGGTCCGCTCCGGGGTCAGAGGGCGGAAGCACAGAGCTTCGCCGCCCCGGATCTCAAAGCTGCCGCCCACACAGACCACATATCCCAGTCCCGCCTCCACCAGCAGTGCGGCATTGTTCAAAAGATTATGCCCGACGAGGATGTGCAGCTGGTTCCGGTCCGCGCCCAGCCATCCGGCGATGTTGTCCTGGACGATCTCCCGCCGGGGCAGGATCAGGGGCATGGACAGGATATCCTCCTGCCCGATGGACTCCTTCTCCGCCAGAGGGTCGTCCTTCCGCATGAGAACGCCCCAGGTCTCCCGATAGGGCAGCCGGAAAAAATCGTACTTGGCGGTCTCCACCGGTTCCAGCAGGATGCCAAAATCCAGGTCTCCACGGTCCAGCCTCTCCCGGATGTCGTCGCCGTCGGCGCTGTATAATTCGTATTTGACCTTTGGATAGCGCTCCGAGAACGCGGCCAGAACTTTGGGCAGCATCCGGGAGACGCAGGTCTCCACGCACCCCATGTTTACCGTGCCCCCCAGTTGGTCGTCCTGGTCGCTGACGTCCCGCAGGGTTTTCTCCATCAGGGAGACAATCTCCACCGCCCGCTGCTGGAAAAGGATGCCCGCCTCCGTCAGCGTCACCTGCCGCTTGCCCCGGATCAGCAGCGGCGTTCCCACCGCCTCCTCCAGTTCCATCAGCTGACGGCTGATGGTGGGCTGGGTGACGTGGAGGTGCTCCGAGGCCCGGGTGATGGTTCCGTATTTTGCTACCGCCAGAAAATATTCCAGCAATCGGATATCCACATGATACGCCCCTTTCCATGCGCTTTATGGATTCTATTATCTCCCATATCCGGAAAATGTCAAGCATCCTCTGGCACTTAACATATGAAAAAGGCATGGTAAGCAATTCAACTTTGGTATTTTACATTCTTCCCCGTATGCGCTATAATACAGACATGAAAACCACAGGCCACGGTCTTATCCATGAAAAGGAAGGTGCATGAACGTGTTGTTTTCCAATAAGGACTTGAAGAAGATGCTGATTCCCCTGGTGATCGAGCAGGTGCTGGTCATGCTGGTGGGCATGGTGGACACCGTGATGGTGGCCTGGGCGGGGGAGGCCGCTGTCTCCGGCGTGTCGCTGGTGGACATGGTCAACTACCTGGTCATCACCGTGATGGCCGCGCTGACCACGGGCGGCTCTGTGATCCTCTCTCAGTACCTGGGCAGCAGACAGCCGGAGAAGGCGTCCTTCTCCGCCGGTCAGCTGATGACCACCTCCGCCCTCCTCTCCACCGGTATTATGGCCGTGTGCCTGCTGTTCCGTCATGGCATCCTCCGTCTGTTCTTCGGCGCGGTGGAGGCGGACGTGATGGAGGCCGCTATCCTCTACTTCGTGGTCACTGCCTGCTCCTTCCCCTTCCTGGGCGTCTACAACTCCGCTGCCGCCCAGTTCCGGGCCATGGGTAAGACCGATATGACCATGTACGTCTCCCTGCTGATGAACGTCCTCAACATCGTGGGCGACTTCATCGGTGTGTACATCATGCACGCCGGAGTGCTGGGCGTGGCGGTGCCTACCCTGATCTCCCGCGCCGTGGCGGCGGTAGTCATGACGGCGCTGGCTTTTGGCCGCGGCAACGAGGTCTGCCTGGCCTGGAAGAATATTTTTGCCTGGGATTCCGGGGAAGTCTCCCGCATCCTCCGCATCGCGGTGCCCGGCGGCCTGGAGAACGGCCTGTTTGCTCTGGGTAAGGTGCTGGTCACCAGCATCGTGGCCCAGTTCGGCACTATCCAGATCGCCGCCAACGGCGTGGCCAACAGCGTCGACCAGATCGCCATTATTGTGGTCAGCGCTGTGAACCTGGCCGTGATTACCGTGGTGGGTCAGTGCGAGGGCGCGGGGGACCACGAGCAGTCTCAGTATTACACCAAGAAGCTGATGAAGATCTCCTACGTCTCCACTGCCATTCTGGGCGGGCTGGTATGCCTGTCGCTGCCGGTGCTGCTGAAGTTTTACCAGCTGGGCGAGGAGACCCTGCATCTGGCCGCTGTCCTGATCATCATGCACAACGTTCTGGCTTTCCTGCTCCACCCTACCTCCTTCAATCTGGCCAACAGCCTGCGCTCGGCGGGCGACGTGAAGTTTACCATGTATGTGGGTATCGGGTCCATGATAGTGTTCCGGCTGGGCTCCGCGGTCCTCTTTGGCATCGTACTGAATTGGGGCGTGCTGGGCGTGTGGTGCGCCATGGGCATGGACTGGCTGGCCCGCTCCGTGGCCTTCGCTGTCCGCTACCGCAGTAAGAAGTGGATGGAATATCAGGTGATTTGAGGCGATGATGAGTCGAGTCACGATCTGGGAATGCGGACACCAGAAGAAATGAGCCGGGATCTTTGACATGGGGGTGTGGTACATGCACCTGTCGGTCCTTTTTACCTGCCGCCGTGCTGCGGCTTCATCCTCCGGCAGGGACTGATCTCCCGGCGTTTTTATTCCCAAGGCCGAGACTGGGCTTTGGGAGGGTGTAACAGGGAAATCAATTTTTATAGCAGGGGCCGAAAACCTGATAAATCTGTGTAGGGGCGCACACTGTGCGCCCCTACACGGATTCAGCGGATCGTCAGTCCCTGATGTGCAAAATTGATTTCCCTGAGAGTGCAAGAAGCTGCATTTACAAGAGGGCAAGAATGTGGTAAAATAGCGGCATGGAAGAAAAAAGCGGGAGACTACGAAAATGATGAAAAAGAAACTCACTGTCTTGGCACTTGCTGTTTCACTCATTCTGATGCTCTCCTGCTGTGGACATCCGAGATATGCCATGGGTATCAGCGCACTGGAGAGCGGCGGGGCGGGGGCCTGCGATTTTGACATTGATGTTATTGCGGGAGCATACCCCAGCGTCTACGTCCTGGTTTCCTACCCGGGTCCCGGGGAGGAGCTGGAAATCTACACGGGCGATCCCATGGTGGGATTGGCGCTTTACGACGGGGATGGGCAGCTCGTGGGCTCCAGCTTCACGAACACGGTTGCGGTGTTCACCACTCTCCGGAAGGACGAACTGGAGAAGACAGCATTCGATTTGAGCCATATGGCGGAGAATATGGGCGGCTCCCTGAGCGAGGGAGTCTACAGGCTGGAGGTCACGCTCTCCTATACGCTGTCCGAAGAGTCCCGCGATACGTTCACCGCCAGCCGCTCCTTCGCGCTGGAGCTTACAAAGGCTGCGTAATATATTTTTACAAAATAGGCCCCGTCCGGCTGCCTGGCCGGGCGGGTTTCTTCTTTTGCAGGCGGGGGACGGCAGTCCCCCGCATTTCCATAGGGAAATTTTCTCTTTTTTGCCCAGGCGGGGAAAAACCGTCAGCCTTATTGCAAAAAAGCCTTGCATTTCCCTATTCCTTGTACTAAACTATATGTGGGAAATAGTACCCTTTTCCTTGCGGACCCTTTTCATAAGCGGCCTGTTGGGCGGTGCGGATACATCGCTTGATTTTGTCCGCAGGATAAGAGATGGAGGCAGCTGGCCATGAATGTGGAAACCAAGAAGAACCAGCGGATATGGCTGGTCATCTTGATCGCCGTCTGCATGGGGATCATTTTGATCGGCGGTTTGGGATATGTCAACAGACTGCGGAACAATCTGCGGGAAAACGCGATCCAGAACGTCATGACCGTGACCGTTCAGCAGCAGCAGGCCATTGACACTTTTATCACCGGGGACCGGGAACGGCTGCACAGCTTCGCGGACTTTTACTCCGTTACCAGCGACATCAACGCGGAGGAGGTCTGGCGGCAGCTGGGGCTGTTCAGCGAGGTGGACGCGATCTACTCGGTGATGTGTCTTGACGATGGATGGTTCTGCAGCAGCTCATCCGATTTGGTCCGCCAGGTGGATGAGGAAAATCTGAGCTTCTACCGCAGCCTGGAGGGCAGCGGCGTGCGCAGCGCCTATGACGGGCTGTTCTCCGGCGCCCCCAAGTTTGGCTATTACGAAGCCTTTGTCTTCCAAAACGGACACAAGGGCCTGATCCAAAAAAGCTATGACCGTACCAAGGTTTCAGAGGAGTTCTCCCTATCCTTCTACAATAACCAGGGGATAGCCTATGTGATCAACGCCCAGGGGGATATCCTGCTGTGGTCCACTGAGGTGTCGGGAGACCGCTTCGACGAGAATATCTTCGACCTGCTCAGCGAGAACGATGAGCAGGGGAATATTGATGCGTTCAAGGCGGCGCTGGCGGCCGAGGAGACGGGCAGCGTCGTCTTCCGGGGGGACGGGGGGAATTATATCTATACCTATGTCCCCATGGAAAGCGTGGACGAGTGGTATCTGGTCTCCAGCGTGCCGGTAAACGCGATCACGGAGGAGACAGACCGGATACTGCTGGACTCCCAGATGGCGCTGGGGCTCCTCGCCCTGATCCTGGCGTTCTGCGCGGTGTTCATCCTGCTGATCTGGCGCGCGCAGAGGGATATGCGGAAGAAGGATCAGGAGATCGAGTACCAGACACAGCTCTTTGACATCTTCTCTACATACATTGCCGACAACAGCGGCGACATATACATGATGCTGGACCATACGACGGAAAAACTGGAGTACGTCACCCCCAATGTGGAGCGGGTGCTGGGCGTGGGCAAGGAAAGCGTGATCGAGTTCCTCCAGGCCTCCGACATGGCCCAGGACCCCGAGGCGACCGTGGCCTATTACGACGAGGTCAACGCCCTGGCCCCCGGGGAGACGGTGACGCCCCGGCGCACGGAGCGGGTCCATGCCAAGACCGGCGAGCACAGGTGGTTCCTGGAAAACGCCTACTGCGCCGTTATCCAGGGCAAGCCCAAACGGGTGGTCTATATCTCTGACCGTACCCGGGAGCGGGAGACCCAGAACAACCTGCTGGAGGCGCTGAAGATCGCCCAGACCGCCAACAGCGCCAAGAGCTCCTTCCTCAGCAGCGTCAGCCACGACATCCGCACCCCCATGAACGCCATTATCGGCTTCACCAACCTGCTGCGGGAGGAGGCCGGCAATCCCGATGTGGTGCTGGAGTATACCCAGCGGATCGACGCCGCCAGCCAGCATTTGCTGGGGCTGATCAACGACGTGCTGGATATGAACAAGATCGAGAGCGGCAGCGCCACGCTGAACCTGAGCGACGTGAACCTGGCCGAGGTCATCGATGAGATCAACACCATTATCCGCCCGCAGGCCAGGGCGAAGGACCAGACCTTTGAGATCTTTGCCTCGCCCCTGACCCATGAGAACCTGCGGGGGGATAAGCTCCGGATCAATCAGATCCTCATCAACCTCCTGTCCAACGCCGTCAAGTACACCCCGGCGGGCGGCGACATCCAGATGCGCATCGAGGAGCGCGCCCAGGTGGTGGAGCACTACAGCCGCATCCGGTTCACCGTCAGCGACAACGGCCTGGGCATGAGCGAGGATTACCAGAAGGTCATCTTCGACGCTTTCAGCCGGGAGCAGACCGCCGCCACCCGGCAGATCCAGGGCACCGGCCTGGGCATGGCCATCACCAAGAGCCTGGTGGATCTGATGGGCGGGACCATCGACGTGAAGAGCACCCTGGGCGAGGGCAGCGTCTTCACCGTGGAGCTGGAGCTGTTTATCCAGGAGCGGGAGGACGACCCCAGATTCTGGACGAAGCACAAGGTGTCCCGGATGATCGTGGCCGACGACGACGAGGTGGTCTGCAAGAACATCGTCAAGGTCATGGCCGGCACGGGCGTTGCCGTTGACTACGCCACCGACGGCGAGACGGCTATCCGGATGATGCGGGAGAGCCGGGAGGCCGGAAAGCCCTATGACCTGATCCTTCTGGACTGGCAGATGCCGGACCTGAACGGGCTGGAGACCGCCCGGATCATCCGGGAAAACTACCCGGAGAAGATCCCCATCCTGCTGCTGACCGCCTACGACTGGAGCGAGATCGAGCAGGAGGCCAAGGAGATCGGCGTCAGCCACTTCATGCCCAAGCCGTTCTTTATGAGCACCTTCAAGGACTCCATAGAGCGGATCATGGGCGGAACGAAGGATACCGGATCGGGAAAGGACGATATCCTGAAGGACAGGCGCATCCTTGTGGTGGACGACATCGAGGTCAACCGGATCATCCTGGTGAAGATATTGCAGACGCTGGGCGCCGCCTGCGACGTGACGGAAAACGGGCAGGAAGCGCTGAAAAAATTCGAGCAGTCCCAGCCCGGCGAGTACGATATGATCCTGATGGACGTGCAGATGCCCGTCATGGACGGCTATGCGGCCACGCGGGCCATCCGCGCCTGCGCCCACCCCGAGGGGAAGACGGTGCCGGTCATCGCCATGACCGCCAACGCCTTTGTGGACGACATCCGGGACGCCATCAACGCGGGGATGGACGCCCATGTAGCCAAACCGATACAGATCGATAAATTGAAGGAGGCCATCGGCCAGGTGCTGGAAGGCCGGCCGGCGGCGGAAAACGGACAGTAAGGAAAGGAGCACGAAAAGTTATGGGTATGATCGAGGAGCTGAAGAACCTGGGGCTGGATATTGACGAGGGCCTGGACCGGGTGATGGGAGACGCCTCCCTGTACGAGATGATGCTGGGGATGTTTGTGAACTCTGTCCGGGATAACCCGGTCAATCCGGCGGACTTCGACGGAGGCGACACAGACGCGCTGATCAAGGCGGTGCATACGCTCAAGGGCGTCACGGGGAACCTGGCGATCACGCCGCTGTTTGACGGCTACACGCAGACGCTGGTGCTCCTGCGCGCCGGACAGGTGAAGGAAGCCAAGGCGGAATTTGAGCGGCTGCTGCCGGCTCAGGCGGAGATCCTCGCATGTATCAACCGGCATCAGAGCGCGTAACGAAAACAGGATGAGGTGAGAATATTATGGCCCAAGAACGCAAGCGGCTGCTGATCGTGGATGATACGGAGATCGACCGGCTCATCCTCAAGAGCATCCTGAACGCAGATTTCGATGTGGATGAGGCGGACAACGGGAACACGGCCTTTGAGTACATCACGACCAAGGGCGAGCAGCTGGACGCCATCCTACTGGATATTTCCATGCCGCATATCGACGGCTTCGACGTGCTGCGGTTCATGAAGGACAAGGGAGTCACCCAGATCCCCGTGTTCCTGGTGACCGCCGAGCCCACCATGGACAACGTGCAGAGGGCGATCGAGTACAAGATCGCCGGGTTCATCGGCAAGCCCTTCGACCGGGAGGATGTGCCCAGGCGGCTGCGCTCCCGGCTGGGCGTGGTGCCCACCTACGACCTGAAGAACGAGGAGCGCAAGGCCACCGCGGCCTATATCGCGGATCTGGAGGTCCTCTACCGGAAGTATCTGAGCAACTTCGGCAGGGACGACACCCGCTACCGGACCATGAGCGATCTCATGCAGATCCTGCTGAACAACTACGAGCGGAAGCAGTGGGACATCAAGGTCAACCCCAAGAGCGTCGATTTGATCAGCCAGGCCGCCTATTTCTGCGACATCGGCGAGATGCTGATCCCGGATAAGCGCCTGCAGAACATGGAGGGCGCCGGCCGGAGCCAGGAGATGCAGCAGAGCCACACCATGCTGGGCGACAGCCTGCTGCGGCTGAACAGGGCCAAGAGCTGCGAGTACTTCGTGGAGATCTGCTCCGGCATGTGCCTGCACCACCACGAGCGCATCGACGGCCAGGGCTACCCCCACGGCCTGGAGGGGAAGAACAACTCCCTGTTCAACCAGATGTGCCGCCTGGTGGACGAATTTGTACAGCAGCACTCCAAGTTCTACGGCAACGGGGCCAAGCCGGTGAAATTCGTGATCCGCCGCCTGATCAACGACTATGAGGGCATGGTCGATCCCAGGCTCTACTCTTTGCTGGAGGACAGCGAGCAGCAGATCGTGGACTACTTTATGAAGAAGGATACCTGATGGCGTCCGCGTATTGCCGGATAATTTTGCGAAGAAAGGATAGAATGCAATGGAGCGTATATATGTCGGCAGCGTGAACCCCAAACCGATCCTGATCGTGGATGACGACGCCATCAACCGGGCGATCCTGCGGAAGATCTTTTCCGAATTTTACGCGGTGGAGGAGGCCGTCAACGGGTGTGAGGGAGTGGAGAAGCTCCGGACGCCCGGCAGAGAATACGGCGCGGTCCTGCTGGATGTGATGATGCCCGGGATGACCGGCATCGAGGTGGTGCGCTGGATGCAGGAAAACGGGATGCTGGAAAAGATCCCGGTGTTCCTCATCACCTCCGAGACCGGCGAGGGCGTGATACGGGAGGCCTACGAGCTGGGCGTCATGGACGTGATCAGAAAGCCGGTCATCTCCTTCGTGGTGCTGCGGCGGGTCAAGTCCATCATCGAGCTGTTTGACGCCCGCAGGCACCTGAGCAACGTGGTGGAGGACCAGAACGCGGAGCTGCTGCGGCAGGCGAAGAAGATCATTGAGCTCAACCAGGGCATGATCGAGGCCCTGGCCACCGCCATCGAGTTCCGCAACGAGGAGTCCGGCGGCCACGTCCAGCGCATCTGCGGCATCACAAGGGTGATGCTGGAGAATACGGACTTCGGCGACGGCCTGAGCAAGGACGAGGTGGAGAACATCGCCCTGGCGTCCATTATGCACGACGTGGGGAAGATCACCATCCCCGACGCGGTGCTCACCAAGCCCGGGAAGCTCACACCCGAGGAATACGAGATCATGAAGAGCCACACCACCAAGGGCGTGAACATCCTGGAGAGCATCCCGCAGCTGCGGGAGAGCGGGATCTACGACTACGCCTGCGACATCGCCCGGCACCACCATGAGCGCTGGGACGGCAGAGGGTATCCCGACGGTCTGGCGGGGGAGGAGATCTCCCCGTGGGCGCAGGTGGTCGCCCTGGCGGACGTATATGACGCGCTGAGCTGCCGGCGGGTCTACAAGCCTCCCTTCCCCCGGGAGAGGGTGCGGAGGATGATCCGCAGCGGGGAGTGCGGGGTGTTCAATCCCCATCTGCTGGAGAGCTTTTTCGCTGTGGAGGACCGTCTCTACGGCTTCTATGAAAATCTTCTCGAGACGAAGGGCGCCTGATGGCCTTCGCCGGGGAAGGGTATCGGAATGAAACTGGTGTGAATAGGAGTGAGGGCAATGTGTCATTGCCAGGTTCAGTTTTATTTCATAGGGCGTGAGCCCAGTGTATTTTTGCCCATCCGGACGGCTCCGCCTCCGGATGGCTTTGCGTGTGTGTTCCTGGAGAGCAGGACGCCGGAGAGCGCTCTGTGCGCCAGAGCGGACGCGATCCTGGCCGATCTGCGGGGCGTGGACGCCGCAGGGACGCTGCGGGCGCTGGAGGCGCACAGGAAAGAGGGCGCGGAAGTGATTGCGCTGGCGGAGCGGGAGCAGATGGAGGCGCTTCTGGAGAGCGGATTCCCCCTGACGGACATCTGGACCGCGCCGCTGGGGGAGGCGGAGCTGCGCTTCCGCTTTCAGAAGTGGCAGCGGGACTACCGGCGGAGCCGGGACTGCCGGGAAGCGGACCGGTGTACGCTGGCCGGCGCGGAGGCGGAGCGCTCGCGGAAGCTGCAATACCGGGAGCAGATCTTCCGGATTATTTCCGACTTCCTCTCGGATAAGGTCGACGATATCTACATGATGCTGGACGGGACGGGCACCCGGATCGAGTTTGTCAGCAGCAACATCGAGCGGGTGCTGGGCCTGTCGCCTGAGAGCACGGAGAACCTCCTGGGCCAGCTGGGCATCGTCAAGTACATCACCGGAAAGCGCACCACCCGCCGGGAGCTGGACGGAATGCAGCCCGGTACGCATCTGGAGCCCCGGGAGACCGAGCGGCTGCACCAGAAGACCGGGGAGCACCGGTGGTTCCGGGAGAGCATCTACTGTGTGTCGGTGCAGGGTGAGCGGAAGTTCGTCGTCTATATCGCCGACCGCACCGCCGAGCGGAAGAATCAGGCGGCGCTGGCCCAGGCGCTGGAGATGGCCAAGGTGGCCAATCACGCCAAGACCAGCTTCCTCAGCAGCGTCAGCCACGACATCCGCACGCCCATGAACGCCATCATGGGCATGATCCCGCTGCTGCAGGAGGCCGCGGAGGACCCCGCCCAGGTGAGGGAATACACCCAGAAGATCGACGCCGCCAGCCAGCACCTGCTGGGGCTGATCAACGACGTGCTGGACATGAACCGGATCGAGAGCGGCAGCGCGGTGCTGAACATCGGCGAGATGAATCTGGCGGACGTCATTGATGAGCTCAACACCATCATCCGTCCCCAGGCCCGGGAGAAGATGCAGACCTTTGAGATCTTTGCCACCCAGCTGCACTATGAGCATCTGCTGGCGGATAAGGTGCGGATCAATCAGATCATGCTCAACATCCTCTCCAACGCGGTGAAGTACACGCCCGAGGGAGGACGGATCGAGATGTGGGTGGCGGAGCTGCCCCAGGTGGACCCCAGCTACAGCCGCGTCCGCTTTACCGTCATCGACAACGGCCAGGGGATGAGCAAGGAGTTCCAGAAGGTGCTCTTTGACCCCTTCACCCGGGAAACGGATACCGGGATCAACGAGATCCAGGGCACGGGACTGGGCATGGCCATCACCAAGAGCCTGGTGGACCTGATGGGCGGCACCATCACGGTCAACAGCAAGCTGGGCGGCGGGAGCACCTTTATTGTAGAGCTGGAGCTGCGCATCCAGGAGCAGGGGGGCGACCCCGACTTCTGGACCAAGCTCGGCATCAAGCGCATGATCGTGGCGGACGACGAGGAGGAGATCTGTCACGAGATCATGAAAAAGATGTCGAATACCGGGGTGGAGACGGACTACGCCACCAACGGGAACCGGGCGGTGCGTATGATCTGCGAGGCCCACGAGTCCGGGCGGCCCTATGATCTGGTCCTTATGGACTGGAAGATGCCCGGCCTGAGCGGCACGGAGATGGTCCGGACGCTTCAGAAGGACTGTCCGGTGGAGATCCCGATCCTGCTGTTCAGCGCCTACGACTGGGGCGACATCGAGAAGGACGCCAACGAGGTGGGGATCCGCCAGTTCCTGTCCAAGCCCTTTTTCATGAGCAACTTCCGGGAAGCCGTGGGCCGGATGATGGGACAGGGCAGGGATGCCCCTGCCGTGGAGGAAAAGAGCGCAGTGGCAGACCGGAAGATCATGGTGGTGGACGACATCGAGCTCAACCGGATGATCCTGGTGAAGATCCTGACCACGCTGGGCGCGGTCTGCGACGAGGTGAAGAACGGGCAGGAGGCATTGGAGAAATTCGAGAGCTCTCAGCCGGGGGAATATGACCTCATCCTGATGGACATCCAGATGCCCGTGATGAACGGCTACGAGGCGACCAGGGCCATCCGGGCCAGCGCCCACCCCTCCGCGCAATCCGTTGCCATCGTCGCCATGACGGCCAACGCCTTTGTGGATGACATCCGCAGCGCACTGGAGGCCGGGATGGACGCCCATATCGCCAAGCCTATTGTCATGGACAGGCTTACGGGGACGATCCGGGAAGTGCTGGAGCGCAAGGAGCAGGAGAAGAAATAATAAACTGGAGCGCCCCGTAAAAACGGGGCGCTCCAATCTGTTTTATAATCATTTTGAATGAAAAAGTATCAGTCGAGTTCCTCTTCCTCAAGTTCCCGGAGCGCCTCGGCCTGCTCCTCCGGGGAGAGCTTGCTGATCCCGATACCGGTGACGGCCAGCAGGAAGGCGACGACGGGGCACACAAAGGGCAGCACCGTATAGGGCGCGAACCCGCCGGAGCCCCACACCGGCACATCCAGGGTGGAGGCAAAGAACACCGCTGAGGAGCACCAGGGGAGGATGCTGGAGCAGCAGGTGCCCACGTCCTCCAGGGTTCGGGAGAGGCAGGGCTTGCCCATGCCGTTATGCAGGAAGGGCTTCCTCCAGGCCTCGCCTACGAAGACGGAGCTGAAATAGGAGATGCCGCCGATGGAGAGGACCAGCAGGGTGGCGATCTCCGCCGTCAGCATGGTCTTCCAGCGGGTGTTCAGGTTCCGGATCATGGGCTCGACGGCCTTGTCCAGGAAACCGGTATGGGTGAGCACGGTGGTCATGGAGAAGCCGCAGAAGCAGATGAGGATGATGGAGACCATGCTGGTCATGCCGCCCCGGTTGAGGATGTAGGAGACCTTGTCGTCCAGGATCATCCCGGCGGGGGTGATGGAATCGGCTTTGAAGCCGGTGACGGCGGCGGTGAAGCCGATGGAGAGATCAAAGCCCTGCACGATGCGGCCCAGGACGATGCACATCACGCCGCAGATGAACATGGTGGGGACCACCGGCTTCTTCATCAGCGCCATGACGAGCAGCACCACGATGGGCAGGAGCAGGATCACGTTCCAGCGGAACAGGGCGTCCAGCTGTTCCATGATGGTAACTGCGGTCTGGGGCAGGGCGTCGCTGCCGGTGCGCAGGTCGACGCCCAGGATCGTAAACAGTACGGCGGCGATGGCTACGGCGGGCAGCGTGGTCCACAGCTGGCTGCGGATATGGCTCCACAGGTCCGTCCCCACGCAGGCGGGGGCCAGGTTGGTGGTCTCCGACATGGGAGAGATCTTGTCTCCGAAGACGGACCCGGCCACGACGGCTCCTGCCATGATGGCCAGATTCGTCCCGTGGCCGTGGGCCAGGGCCATGCAGGCCACGCCGGCGGTGCCGGCGGCGGACCAGCTGGAGCCGGTCATGGTGGACATGAGCATACAGACGAAAAAGGCGCTGACATAGAGATGGTGGGGACTGATGATCTGGAACCCGTAGTAGACCAGCATGGGCAGCAGGCCGCTGTAGAGCATGGAGCCCAGCAGGAAGCCGATCATCCACATGATAAGCATGGTGCTGCTGAGCTTTCCGATGCGCTCACAGATCACGTCCTCCAGCTCCTGCCAGGTGAAGCCCAGACGTATGGACATGAGGAACGCGGCGGCGGTGGCCAGGATGATACCAAACTGGATCGGCGCGCCGAGCATAGTGGAGATGAAAATTAAAATACCCACAAGTCCCAGGCAGATGTAGGCTTCGGCTGCCGTAGGCTTGCGGTGGGCGCGGTGGGTGCGATGGGGCATTGATTACCTCCTTTTCCGGTTCGCCCTCAAAGGGCGGATGATACCCCGGCACCCAGGGGATGCCGGGAACGTACACAATTTCTCCCTCCTGATATGGGTGACATCTCCGGTTCCACGGCCTTCCCTCCTCTCACGGTCACGCGGCAGGCGGATTCCCTGCCTGTTGTTTACATAATGTAGTATACACTATTTGGGCAGAGTTGTCAAATTAGCCGGCACAGCTTGGTTTACAATGGTTCCAGAGGCCGGGTGAAGTCCACAGCGGGCGTTGACGGCCGGCAAATTTTATGATAGGGTATAAAATATCAGGTCAGGACATACATCCATGTAGGGGATTTTTCAGATCTTCAAAACAGGGAGGATTTTCAGATATGAGGCAGACAAAAGGTTCATTTCTTCGCTTTACCATGGCGGCGCTGCTGGTGTGGATCGTGGTACTGTGTCAGTCTCCGGCGCTGGCGGCGGAGGAGGGAACGGCGGTCACCATCGGCACCGGCATTCCGGAGACACCCAAGGCGGAGGTGACCATCCAGTGGGACGACGCCTGGTTTACCCGGGATGCCTCGGACTACCGGCAGGATCTTGCCCTGTCCTCCATGGCGCTCAGCGGCGCGGCCTATGGCCGGGAGGGAAAGGATGTGCAGGAGGCGCTGAAAGCGCTGGGGTTTGAGAAGATTGAGTCCTATAACTATCAGATCTTCAATGAGACTGGCGATCAGGTGGCCTATACCTTCGGACTGAAAACTGTAAAAGACCGGGCGGGGAAGTCCGTGCGGCTTGCCGCCGTCATTGTCCGAGGTACCGGGGATTACACGGAGTGGGCCAGCAATCTGGATGTGGGTACGCAGGCCGACCATGAGGGCTTTGCCAAGGCTGCGGAGGAGCTCCAGAAAAATCTGGAGAAATATCTGAGCAAGGCGGGGATCACCGAAAAAGCGAGGGGGCAGATGAAATTCCTGCTCACCGGCCACAGCCGCGGCGCGGCCGTGGCGAATTTGCTGGCGGTGCGTCTGGTGGAGACGGCGAAGAAGGAGAACGTATACGCCTATACCTTTGCGACCCCGGCGGTCTCTACGGACGCAGTAAGGGAGGGCTATGAAAATATATTCAACATTATCAACGAGAATGACCTGGTGACCCAGGTGCCCCTTGCCGGTTGGGGGTATCACCGCTACGGCGTGGATCTGGCTCTGCCCACAGACAGCGGGAAGCTGTTCGAGCAGATGAACGGGCAATTCAAGGCCCTCACCGGGCAGGACTATGTCAGCTATCATGACCCGACGACAGTGGAAAAGATGACGGACGCTCTCTGCCGCCTGATCCCTACCACCGACGGCGTGAATATGGAGATGTTCGCCACCCTGCTCAGCGGGGACTTCAAGGGGTTGTCGGAACTGGTGAAGCAGAACGGCTTTGCCGCTCTGCTGATGGGGAAAACGGCCATGGAGGTGTCCTCCCAGCTGACACCCATGCTCCAGAACGAGCAGGGGGCCTTGCGGTCTGGGCACTGCATGGCGGGGTATTACAGTTGGCTGTCCGTCTCCGGGGACTTTTTGACGGCCGAAGCCAGTGAATGAGAAATTTTCATGGAAAAGTATAAGGACCCGGCGCTGCCTGGCAAAGGCAGCGCCGGGTTTTGATCATGCAGTTTTGCGCTTGTTCTGGAGACTTTCCAGCAGGATTGCCGCAAGTGCAAAGACTGCTGTTATCCCAATCAACCGGCACAGTGCGCCCCAGTACCCTTCACAGCCGTACAGATACAGCGTAACCGGCATCCACCGGCAGATGGGCGCCAGCGGCGGAAAGAGAAGCGCCGCGTCTACAAACACCGGCGACAGTACGAACACGGACGCCGCCGCAAAGGGGATCACTGCCGGAAGTGCTTCCCATACCGGTTTCAAAGCGGATAACAACAAATCCAGTGCTCCCAGCGCCGCCAGATAGGGGACCAGTGCCAGTGCGCTCCGCCATCCCTCCCCACCGGCGGCGATCCCCGCCGCTCCCAGGAGGAAAGCCGGGATCAGCGCCGCCGTCAGCCGGGGCAGGGCCAGCGGTACGCCGCCCAGGCAGGGCCGCATCCGCAGGGCGCTCCCTGTCTGCCGCCAGCGCCCCAGGTCTACTGCCGCGAACAGAGCCCAAACCAGCAGCGCCGCCGCCAGACTGCCCCGGAGGACGCGGCTCAGACTTTTCCCTGCCAGCGTGAGCTGGTCCAGCGGCTGGCCGTCCAGAGTCTCCATGTTGATCTGCACCGTATGGATCTGGGGCAGTGCCGCCGCGTCGAAGGTGCCGTCCGCGATGCCGCTGGAGAGGAGGTAGTCCGCCGCCATCTGTCCGGATGTGATCTTCAACAGGGCCGCCGCGGCGGCCTCCCGTACCAGCGGATAGACCGTGGAGCCGGGGCCGGTGACCAGGGTAATAAGGCCATTCTGCCTTCCGGCCTCTAACCGCTCCGCAAAGTTGTCGGGAAGCAGCAGGGCGCAGTCCCATTGGCCGGAGGCGACTTTTTTGCGGGCCTCGGCTTCGTCGGTAAAGATAAAACAGACCGGCTGGCCGCTCCGGCTCTCCAAAGCATCCCGGAACGCTTCGGCTCCGGAGGGGATCACCGCGCCCACCTGGACCGCTGAACCAATTTCCGCCTGTCCCGTCCATCTGACCGCAATGCCCGCGGCCAGGATCAGCGCCAGCGCACACCAGAACCGTCCGCTCCGCAATCGTTCCCGCAGGGACAGCCGCAGGGAGAGGAGAAAATATCTCACCGTTCTCCCTCCCTTCTGCCCGCCCGGCGGACATACAGCCATCCGGACAGAGCGCAGAGCACGGCCGATGCCAGTACCAGCAGTCCCGCCGGATGGTCCATAGAGCCGTACCCCAGGGGTTCCGCCGCCAGGGCCCGCATCCAGGCGACAGGAATCGCCCCCGCCAGCCGCCGCACGCCCTCCGGCAGCAGCACCGGCGGCACGATCCCCCCGGACAGCGCCAGAAATCCCAGCGCCAGCAGGAAGGACAGCCCTCCGCACCCCTCCGCGCTCTCCGTCAGCAGCGCGCAGGCCGCTGTCCACGCGGCAAAAAAGACTGCCCAGACCGCCGCCGTTCCCAGCGCCGCCCCTATGGGCAGGTCCAGCAGGGCCATCACAGCGGATAAAATTACCGTCATCATGAGCCAGCAGGAGGCCAGCCCGGCCCCAAATCCCCACAGCGGACTTCGTTTCGCGCACCGCAGCCGCCGGAAGCCGGACAGCCACGGGTCCTGATAGATCCAGGTAAAGGCCGGAGCGGCAGAAAGGACCAGAAAGGCCAGCAGGCTCAGCTCGTAATGCAGGGCAATGGGCAGGGTATCCGTGGGAAGGAGCTTTTCCTCCTGAAAGAGGTACTGCCGGTTCAAAGTCCACTGCACGTACTTGAGATTGATCTCCATCACCGCCTGATTCCGGGAGAGATTGGCGGGCGGCGCTTGGTCGTACTCGTCCAGCACGGCGTAGATCCCCGCCTGGGCGGCGGCCAGCAGGTCCGCCGCGCTCTGCCCCACCCACAGCGTCAGCAGGGACTCCAGGGGGTGACTGCCGTCCACGATGATCCGCAGATCGGGATTCTTCCCGGACTGTACATCCCGCACAAAATCCTCCGGCAGCTCCAGCACCGCCGTTACGCGGCCCGCCAAGAGCGCGGCCAGGGCTTCCTTCTGCTCCATGGCCTCCAGCCGGCAGTATTGGGCCACATCCGCCATGCTGCCGATGGCTGCGGCCAGGTGCTCGGGCAGAGTTTCCCCCTCCGGCGCGGTCACCGCCAGCGTAACGCCGGAAAAGGCTGCGCCGCCGGACAGCGCCTCCTCCGCCGCCCGGCCCGCCAGCAGGGGCAGAGCCGCACAAAGCACGGCGAGCCCTGCCAGCAGCCACAGCCGCCGGCAGAGCCTGCCGATAGTAAGCTTGGTAAGTTGTCTGAAAAGGGTCAGGCCGCTCATTCCGTTACATAAAGAGCTGGAACAGCTCCGGTACGTCGTTCATCAGACTTATCAGCCAGTTCTGGGCGTTGACGGACACCTCATAGCTCAGCGCCGACAGATCGTCTGTGGTCATGTCCTCGAGCATCGTGGGAGTTCCCTGGGAGATTTCAGAGTAATCATAGGGCCCCACCGACCAGCTCAGGCCCAGACGCGCGTACTCGGTGCCCAGCACGCTGAAGGAGAGTTGATCCAGATCCAGGAACAGGTTGTCCTTTCCGCTGGTGAGCTGGCCCTTGGCTGTCAGGGTGATGCCCTCGCAGGAGAGTTCCCAGGAGAAGTTATCCGAGGGTTGCTTGGGGTCGTAGGTCAGCTGGGACTTCACCTGGGGGAGGTACAGACCGCGGCTGTCAATAGCCAGGGTGGAGGTATCGGTGTATGCGCCATCGGACGCGCTGTGGTTCCCGGAGGAGGTGAACTGGATGTTATCCTCCTCCGTCTGGATCTCCAGACTGAAGTCGTCCGCGTAATTCTCCCCGCCGCCGAAATAAGCGTGCAGGAACTCGCCGTCGCCTTCATAGATCACGGCGGCGACGTAGCCGTCGTTGACGTACACATCCAGCTCCAGATCCCCTGCTTCTACCAGGAGTTCTTCCAGCTGCTCGAACATGTCCGTATTGCGCAGCTGCTCCTGCACAGCGGCCAACTCCTCATCCGAGGCACCGAAGGAGCGGTAGAGATCCAGTATGGCCTGGTTCTTCTCCTGGGCGTCATAGGCGTCGCGCACCGCGTCCAGGTAGTCCAGCATGGCCTGCTGGGGGAAGGTGACGTGGTAGGCGTCGCACTTCAAAGAAGTCCCGTTGATATCCATCGTTTCCGAGCCGGTTTTCTCCACCTCCATGGCGTCGTCCAGCGCCTTGGTGGCCGCCGCGTCGATCTCCATGGGCTTGGCATAGGATTCGGCGACGTCGAAGATATTGAAGCTGACGTTCTCCAGTTCTTCCGCATCGTCGGGGTCCAGCCGGGCCAGATCCCGGCCCAGGGTCTCCGTGTCAAAGCCATAGACCTGCTCCCCCAGCAGGGCGGGGCAGGCCATAGTCAGGATGCTGTCCTCCGCCCAGATCTGCACGGAAATCAGCTCAGAGGGGCCGTAGGCCGCGCCCAGGGAGAAATTCAGCTTCCGCTCTGACAGGTCCGACCCGCCAGCCATGGTGACGCTCATGCCCTCCAGCATCTGGGCCTCCGTGCCGAACTCGTCGGAGAGGTTCTTGATCTGGATGGTCGTCCTCTGGCTGGCGCTCTGCTCCTTGCGCAGCGCAGCCATATCGGGCAGCTCCAGGGTATCCGAGGCGGCCTGCCAGGCGCTGACGGACTTGGTGACGGCCTTGGTCAGGTCGCCCTTGGCCCCGCTGAAAATGCCGCTGAGCAGCACCGCCGCCAGGATGCACAGTACCGCCACGCCGCCGATGGCGGCGGGCAGAATCCAGTTCTTTTTGTGCTTGGGTCCCTCCAGCTCCGGGCCTCTGCTGCCGCCTGCGGGAGCGTAGTCCTCCGCAGGAGCGGCGGATACCGGGGCAGAAGGATGCAGAGCGCTTTGCAGGACGTCGCCGCTCCGGCTCTCCACCGCCGCGCCGCAGCTGGGGCAGACAAGCGCCTCGTCCTCCAGTTTTTGTCCGCAGTGTTTACAAAACATGATCGATCTCTCCTTTTATATCCTGATCAGGGACGCTTACCGTCCCCAGAAGGCACGGCCCTCCCGGATGGTCATGCACCGGGTACACAGCCGTTCCAGCTCATCGTCCAGGTGGGTGCACCACACGGCGCAGCCGCCCCGGCTTAAAAACGCCGCCATCCAGGTCATAAGGCCCTCCCGGTAGCTCTCGTCCAGTCCCGCTGTGGCCTCGTCCAGCACCAGCACGTCCCGCCCGGTGGACAGGGCCATGGCAATGCTCACCCGCCGCTGCATCCCGCCGGACAGGGTTCCAATTCTCCGGGGCAGCAGGGCCTCCAGACCCAGCAGGACAGAAATATCCTCCCCCACCGGCCCCTTCGCGCCGCAGGCAGCCCGCCAGAGGGCAAGCTGCTCCTTCACCGTCAGTTCCGGCGCCAGCTCCAGCCCCTGGGGGACGTAGCCCAGATGCCGCCGGGGGAAGCTCTGGTCACCGGACACGTCTTTCCCCCGGAACAGCACGCTGCCGCTGTCCGGCCTCTCCACCTGTGCGATCAGGCGCAGAAGGGTGGATTTGCCGGAGCCGTTGGCCCCGGCCACGCCCAGACATTCGCCGGGTTTTAACGCAAAGCTGACCGGCTCCAGGACGCGCACGCCGCCATAGGATTTGCACAGCCCCCGGGCCTCCAGCGTTGCTGTTTGCTCCGTCATGGCGGGCTCACCGGTAGCTGACGAAAGCGAAACGCTTTCCATCCGGGGCCCAGGAGTTGACGTTGATGGTTCCCTGACCGCCGAAGAGGTCCAGCAGCTTCCGTCCATTCCCGCCATCGGCGTCCATGGCCCACAGCTCCACCTGCTTGTCGGGCAGGTGCTCCCAGGGCTCCAGATCCCCCTTGCGGAACACCAGATAGACCACCGTCTTCCCGTCCGGGGACAGGTGGGGGAACCAGCAGTTGCTGTCGGTGTGGGTCATCCGGGTGAGGTTGCCGCCGTCCCGGTCCATCCGCCAGACCTGCATCAGCCCTGAGCGGGTGGAGTTGAACCAGATGTGCGCCCCGTCCGGGGAGTACTCCGGGCCATCGTTGTAGCCCACGCCGTCGGTGAGCCGGACTTCCGGTCCGCCGGAAGCGGGGATGGCGTAGACGTCAATTCTGTTCTGCCCGTCCGCTGGGTCGGGGCGGAAGGCGCAGTAGGCCAGCTCGTCCTTCACGGACCAGCCGTGGAGGAAGGAGGGGGAAATTTCCGTCACCTGCCGGGGCTGGCCGCCCCCGACGGGCAGAATGTAGATCTGGGAGGACCAGCCGTTTGCGGGGTCGGAGGCGCAGCTGACGGCCAGGAAGCGGTGGTCCGGGGAGAGCACGTGGTCGTTGTTGCAGCTGACGCACGCCCCGGTGTCCACCGGTTCCTCCCGGTCTCGGGAGAGGCTGTACCGCCAGATGCGGCCCCCGGCGTTGTAGAGGATGGTGTCCCCGTCGTTCAGCCAGTTGGGGGCCTCGATGATCCGGTCAAATTCCCGGACGGTTTTCCGCGCCCCGGTCTCCATATCGAAAATTTCTAAAATGCTGTATTGACTCATGATGCGTCTCCTTTATTACATGAGGGACCGCTCCGCGTCCCCCCGCATTCCGCCCATAATGGAGCTGTAATAGCCGGGCTTCAGGGGCTCCATCACGAACCGGGACTGGGGCTCGTAGGCGCCGCCGGTGCGGGCGGCCTCGTCCATGCCGTACAGCACCTCCTGGCAGTGTAAGCCGTAGCCCGCGCTGCACCGGATATTTTTCCGGCCCGTCCGGATGGCCCAGGCCAGCTCCGCCGCGCCCACGCCCCGGTGGCCGTAGAAGTCGAAGGGGGCGGGCTCCAGCGTGTTCTTCCCATCGTAGCCGTGGGTGAAGGGGATCACGCACTCGCCGCTCTCCGGGAGGATCAGCTTCACAGGGCCGTCAAAGGTGTTGGGGTCGCCCACCTGGAGCACGCCCCGGGTGCCGAAAATGGTAAAGGCGTGCTGCTGGGCGTTGACGGTGTTGCCGTCNAAGAGNACGCTGGCCAGNGCNCCGCTCTCGAATTGCAGGGCGGCNGAGACNAGATTGTTCCCGGGGATCTGCCAGCTGTCGGTTCCGACGCCGGTATACAGCAGCTCCGGCTCNTGGACCACCGACNGCGCGCCGAAGGCCCGCACCGCCTTCACCGGNCCCAGCAGGGCCAGCATCGCCCCNACGTAGTANATGCCCACGTCNTAGGGCAGNGAGCCGCCGTTGCCCCGCAGCATCCGGAAGATTTCNGAGTTGAGGGTCTGATNCCGGTTGATGCACACCTGACAGGAGGTCACCTGCCCGATGAGCCCNGCGTCCAGTATGTGGCGCGCNGTCTGGACGCCCGCGCCCAGCACNGTNTCCGGGGTGACGCCCAGNAACAGCCCNTTNTCCTCCGCCAGACGCACCAGCGCCCGGGACTGCTCCAGNTCCGGGGTCATGACCTTCTCGGTGAAGACGTGCTTCCCGGCCCGCAGCATCTGGCCGATCACGTCNTANTGGGCCTCCGGCGGGGTCAGATTGATGACCAGCTCGATCTCCGGATNGGCGGCGATCTCCTCCAGGGTCATNACCTTTTTGATGCCGAACTGCTTCGCCTTCGACTCCGCCACGGAGGCNGTGCGGTTGCAGAGGGCGGTCAGGTCGATGATAGAAAANAGCTGGGACAGGTTCCGGATAAANATATCGCTGATCTTGCCG
The DNA here is from genome assembly GCA_014799915.1 of Oscillibacter sp. Lineage (GTDB taxonomy): Bacteria > Bacillota > Clostridia > Oscillospirales > Oscillospiraceae > Pelethomonas. The sequence goes on along the minus strand of JAAVHD010000028.1, from coordinate 42,237 downwards.
CAGCCGACGACGGCGGTTTTCACGGGTTCATATTGTGNGCTCATAGTTTTTCCTCCATCTTCTTTGATCGTTCTNCTANATTCTATAAAACAGGGACAGCTTTGTCAAGGCGGGCNGTTATCCNTCCGGNGTCTGGCGTCCGGTCCGGAGGGCGGCGTCNACNTTCTCNCCGATNTTATCCAGCAGCCGGAACAGTTCNCCCCGCTCCTTTTCNGTAAAGCCCGCCAGGAGCAGCTCNCNGTACTGCCGCTGGACGGTNCGTCCCTCCTCGATGANGGGNGCGGCGGCCTCCGTCAGACAGAGGTGGATGGTTTTCCGATTTCCCTCCCGCTTCTGCCGCTCCAGGAGTCCCCGGCCCACCAGNGCNTCCACGCCTACGGATACATGGGACTTCGCCAGATGGCGCTTNTCCACGATGTCCCGNGCGGTGTCGTATGGCGGATTGTTGGCCAGAAACAGCAGGATNTCCATTTCCAGCTGGGTCAGACCCCAGCGCTCCAGAAGCGGGGTGAAAAGACTGCAATACAGNTTNTGTACTCCCTGNGACCGGATAAAAAATGCGGGCAGCATGGGACNGATCCCTTCCTTTCAACCCTTTTTCAGCGAATATATCACACCCATCCCCNCCTGTCAAGGTNCTTGCCAATACCGGGGAAATATGGTATNATCTGTACAAAGAAATNCCAAGGGAGACATACAAATGAGCGGAACACTCTACCTGATNGCCACCCCCATCGGCAACCTGGGGGANCTGAGCCCCCGCGCCGCTGAGACNCTGGAAAACGCNGACTTNATTGCCGCNGAGGANACCCGGGTGACNATGAAGCTGCTCAGCCATCTGGGGCTGAAAAAGCCCATGGTCAGCTATCATGAGCACAACAAGGCCAGCGCCGGTCCNGNCATCCTCTCCCGNTTGCTGGCGGGGGAAAACTGCGCCCTGGCTACCGACGCCGGGACCCCCGCCATCAGCGACCCCGGCGAGGANNTGGTGCGGCTGTGNGCGGAAAACGGNGTGACGGTACAGGCNATNCCNGGGTGCTGTGCCTTGATCTCTGCGNTGGCGGTCAGCGGACTGCCCACGGGNCGGTTTGTNTTNGAGGGCTTTCTGCCGGTGAACAAGGCCGANCGGCGGGAGCGGCTGCAAAANCTGCTGGGGGAGGAGCGGACCCTGATCTTTTATGAGGCCCCCCACCGCCTGCGGACTACGCTGGANGATCTGCTNANNGCNTTCGGGGACCGGAGCGCGGCCCTGTGCCGGGANCTGACCAAGCTCCANGAGGACACCATGCGCACNACCCTGGCNCAGGCGGTGGAGTGGTATCAGGAGAACGAGCCGCGGGGCGAGTATGTNCTGGTGATCTCNGGCGCGGAGCGGACAGCGGAAACCGCCGTCACCCTGGAGCAGGGCGTNGCCATGGTGCTGGAGCGCCGGGAAAAGGGNGAGCGGATGAAGGACGCCGTCCGGCAGGTGGCCGCCGATACNGGGCTGGCCCGGAATGAGCTGTATGACGCGGCGCTGCGGGCAACGCGGGAATAGCGATAAAAAATCAAGACAGGGGCAGCATTNNCGAATGNTGCCCCTGNCGTTTCAATNGTNATAGCCTGACANNAAATCTATCATTGTCTCACTGATCTGCTCATATTCCCAATCATNCACATAATGGGGACAATCCAGNTCNACNAANCTNACATTTTCCATACCGGCGAAGTNCTCNTTTGGAATGCTGCGCCAGGTNTCCTCNTCAAACCCNGTCCCNCCGGAACCGTCGGAGAGAAACAGNAGCATNGGNACCTGGGGNNCNNCCAGNTGACGGANGGTCTCCGCNTTGTCCCGGACNGNCGCNGCNTCCCGGAGCATGGGGTCTGANGCNGTGCGGCGGTAAAACAGNGCCCGGTAGATTGCCGCTTCNTCCTCTGTGAGGGNGCCGTGGGTGATCGCGTCGCTNTCCGCTATGCCGGGNATAAGCCTNGCNATNCCCATATGCACCGCCCACTGGCCCAGGCGCATCAGCGGAAGATTGATCTCCATNCTGTCGTAATANTCCGGCACCGCCATGTCCAGNCCGACGATNGCNGTGACCTCCTCCGGANAAGTCTGNGCCCAATACAGCGCCTCCAGNCCGGACATGGAGTGGGGACACAGCACATAGGGCGGCTCCACTCCGGCGGCGCGGAGNGCCGCNCTTGTNTCGGAGAGNATGGAGTCAATATCCCGCGCCCGGTCCGTATCGTCACTGAAACCGTANCCNAATTTCTCCACAACGGCGANNCGATAGGTATCCGTCANCCGAGAATACAGGGANCTGAAGTCCAGGATCGGGGCGCAGGTCCCGCCGCCGGACAGAAACACCANNGTNTGNTCNCCGCTGCCNGCCGTGTAGACGCTCATGCTNCCGCCCTNCACCTCCACNAGCTGNCCCAGCGGNTCCAGCANNGCNGNCTCCNGNNNNGANCGNANGGTNTGGTTTATGTATATCGCAANAAGGGCAATGACGAGGATCAGAGCGATGGACAAAATNANTNTCCCGATTTTTCTGCCGCGNTTCATACCATGCCTCCCGCAGATGTGATTGCAGAGGCTATTNTACCATATTGCTTNCCGTCTGTCCAGCCGCAGGCCGGCAGCNTCCGNCATATCATNTCCTGCGCCGGAACAGGGCCGCAAACACCAGNCCCGCCGCCAGAACTACCACGGAGACTGCCAGCAGNATCACACTGCTCCCGGCNTTCCCNGCCGGACTGGGNCCGCCCATATCCTGGAAGCCGTTCTCCCGCTGTCCGCCGGGCTGGGAGGGCTGATTATCNTCNGANGGCGTAAAGTCCCCNCGGTCAGGCGCAAAGGCGGGCGTGGATNCTCCATCCGGCATTTCCGGCGTCTCCCCGTCTGGCATCTCCGNCAGTTCTCCACCCGGCATCTCCGGAATATCCCCGCCCGGCATCTGGGGCATTTCCCCTTCNGGCATGTCCGGCGGTTCTCCATCCGGTGTCTGGGACATCCCGCCGCCGGGCATCTCCGGNATTTCGCCATCCGNNATCTGAGGCATCCCNCCGCCAAAATCACCGCCGCCGGGNCCGCCGCCCTTGCCGCCNGNGTTCATGCTGCCCATGTCGGACAGNTCCAGTCCGGAGGTGCTTACAAGGGTGGCGCTGGCNGTCCGNTGGTCCTGGGTNGTGGAGGGGATNGTCCCNTCCAGCTGTCCCCGGNCGCTCTGNGNCCGAAGTTCGCAGAANGTTTTCAGCGCTTCNANGCCNGNNTCAAATTCCTCATAGGTGCAGAATTTTGTGGGGTCCTGCTCCACNTAGGGNGCGATGATCGCCGCCGTGTCCTCGATCAGCTNCNGNCANGCNCCNNTCTCCAGATAAGNGGAGAGAAANTCGTCATAATATTGGTGGTACAGCGNGGTATATTCCTCNTCNGCNAANATCCAGGCCAGCATGGGCCGGTCCTCCAGACTGCCGCCGGAAACCGGCGTGTCNATGGGCTCATTGACCGCGCTGGAGGCATTGTTTGACTGNAAGCCGCCGAAGGCCAGATTGTAGTCCCAGGGGATCATGGACATGACCCCNCCGTCCTCGTAAAGGTANTAGTTNTGGATCATGCTGCCGGTATAGCTGTCCCCGTTGCAGACNAAGCCGTGGACCACGAAATAGCGGATCACCTGCTCCACATCCACCACGCTCTCCACATTTTCCCCNCTGCTGAGGATNTNCANGGANNTGANAAGCCGCGCCTTGTCCGCCTCGGTGATATCCGTCTTGGCGTTGTCNAAGATATTGGCGTAGCTGTCGGGATCNTCNTCGATGTATTGCAGCTTCACGTCGCTGCTNCCCATNCCGCCGCCCATGCCGCCAAAATCACCGCCGCCNCGGCCCTGCTGNCGGTCTTCCTGGGACTGNCGGCCCCCGCGGAATTGGCNTTCCTCCCATGCGTCTTTTATGGAGGTGAGGTCAAGATCTTCCAGCTGNTCTCCGAACTTTTCCATCAGATCGTCCATATGGAAGTCCCCNCCGTTGCCCCGGCCNCCGCCGAAGCTCATGCTGTCGGGCTTATANAGATTTCCGTGATTGCNGCCGTAGTTCCTTTGAAGGAATGCGTCCTCCACGCCCTCCACCGCCAGGTACAGCCCCCAGGGCTCNCCGTTGACGGAGANGGACACNTAGCTGCACAGCGGCGNGGCCGCGCCGAANNGNCCCATCAGCTGATAGACCAGAAANTCCTTCATATAGGTATTGTCCNGGATCAGATTGTTCAGGCTCAGCTTGTCCAGGCCNTAGTAGGTATTCCCGCTGTCGTAGTGGTCGAACTCCACCTTGAAGCTGTAGCGGTCGTTGCCGTAGGAGGCCACAGAGGTGAGGGAGGTGTTGCCCTTGGCCCGGATGGCGGCTTTGCGCTCCGCCTCGCCGTCAATCACCAGGGCGCAGAGCTGGTACTCCTCGTTCTCACAGGTCTCGATAAAGCTATCCCAGTCGTCCATAACAATGTCGATGGTGTGGACCCGGGAGGGGTCGAACAGCCGGTTTTCATAGCCCATGGTGCGCTCCGCCGCCTGGAGCCCCAGGGCCTCGCCGTTGACGAACAGAAGGGCCAGCACCAGCGTCAGCGCCAGAGCGGCGGCACAGATGCGGTCGATGTACTTGTGCGTCGCCATGGCATCACCCCAGATAGTCGCCGTTGTAGCTGACCAGCACCACGCTCTCCACGCCCGTCATGCCGCCCAGGGCGTTGACAAACGCGGTGTCCTCGCCCTTCAGACGGACCTCCAGGTTCAGCTCAACCTCGCCGGGCTGGACGGTCTTGCTCTTGAGGACGCAGCGCTGGACCTGCTTCTCCAGAAAGTCCTGGGCGGCCTGGGCGTGCTCGCCGTCGATGCAGCGGATCACCATGATATAGGGGTCCAGATGGGACTTTTTGTTGACGAACACCAGCAGGATCACGCCGATGCAGACGCTCCCGATCACGGCCAGCGGGATCAGCCCCGCCGCCAGCACGATGCCCACGGCAATGGACCAGAACAGGAACGCGATATCCAGCGGCTCCTTGATGGCGGTGCGGAAGCGGACGATGGACAGTGCGCCCACCATACCAAGGGAGAGGACGATGTTGCTGGTGACGGCCAGGATGACCAATGTGGTGATCATCGTCAGGGCCACCAGGGTAACGCCGAAGCTGGAGGAGTACATCACGCCGGTGTAGGTCTTCTGGTAGACCAGGAAGATGAACATTCCCAGCCCGAAGGCCAGCGCCAGAGCTAGGAGCATATCGACAAGGGAAACCGAGGTGATATTTTCCAGAAAGCTGGATTTGAAAATGTCCTGAAAGGTAAGCATAGCAGTATCTCCTTCTATCACAAAATCTGTCTCATTTAATCAAACCGCCGGCAGACGGCGTACTTGGAAAAGGCCGAGGACCGGCGGCCCTCCAGCTGCACTGCGGAGCGGACCGTATCCGGCAGGTATTCGTCCCACTTGACCTCTAAGATGATAGGGGCCCCGGCGGGGATGGTGAGGCTGGCCGGACGGAGAAAGTCCAGGTTTTTCAGACTGGTGCGGATGTTGGAGTCCAGCGTTACCCGGACGTTTCCGGGGGCGTAGACGTAGGCTTCCCGCGTGTAGTCCACGATCACGCTGGGCCGCAGCAGCTGAGTGGTCATCTTCTGGCGCAGTTCCCAGACCAGGTCCTGGCCGCTCTCCGCCATCCAGATCCAGTCCCTGCTGAGAAGGGCGCGGACCTCCTCCTCTGTGACGGCGGCGGATTCCTTGCGGCACAGGCCGTTGATCTTGCTCTTTTTTTCCAGGTGGATCAGGGAGAGATCGTCGTCATAGTACCGGAGCCGGAATTTCTCCCGCCGGTTCACGCCGTCTATTTTCTCCCGCAGGGCGCGGTCCGTGGGCGTATCAAAGTAGAGGCTTCGGATGCGGTATGTACCCCCTTTGCCGTGGGAGTCCGGCGTCATCGCCGCCCGGAGGCGGGCCCGTAGGGCGGGCAGATCGCCGGGGGATATCTCATGCTTCCACTCGCGGCGGAAATCCATAGCGGGCGTCACTTCCTTTCTCCCGTCCCCAAGGCGGGGACGCGGTACAGAGAGTGTAACCCCTGGGGCTGAAATGACGCTGAAAAAATTGTAAACAAATCGTGTTGATTGAGTGAATAGAAACCGCCCGGAGCCTGCACAACTCCAGGCGGTCCTACATCTGCCCGTCAATCAGATTTTCCACAGCAGTCGGCGGCACAGCTTTCTTTGCTCATTGTGAACTTTTTTTCGTAGATAGAAGTGATTTATCTTCTTTCCGGCGCTTCTTCTGCTCTATATCCGTGGATAGTTTTGGCACCTGCAAAGCAAGCATAGGCAATATGCTGTCATTTATCTTCCAACGGAATTCCTTTGTAATGTACTGCCCGAATCTGCGCCAGACGAGCGGATCATCCGTCAAACGCTCAATAATCGTTACTTCCACAATATTTCTTGCATCGGTGTCACCTTGAAACCACATGTCCTCAATAAAGTCACAATATTTTTCGATTGCGGATCTGTCCCGGTTTTCTTCCAGAAGCACAACCAAAGGGATATTGATTTCATCTCCGAAAAATACATGGCCAAGCAGCCGGTTATATGCCTGATAGTGTTCTTGCAGCGCCTGCTTCTTTTCCGGAAACTGATCTGTGAGCCGGGCGGCGAATTCTTCAACTGTCATTTGGTACTCCTTCCAATAGCTGCATTCTATGAAGCCTTATCTTTTCCAGTGTGGTTTCTATTATTTCTTGCAGTTTACCACAACCACCGCCATATTTCCACCATCGCTATGGTTGTCAGCCGTCGGAAACAGGCTTGACGGCAAAAGGTCTGGTCTACTATAATGAAACCAGCAAAAGAACAGGAAGGGGGCGGCCCATGAAAATATTGATCGTAGAGGATGAGAAGCTGGTAGCGGAATCCATCCGTGACCTGCTCATATCCCGGGGCTTCGAGGCGGAGGCGGTCTACGACGGCGAGACCGGCGCGGCCTACGGTGAACTGGGGGTGTACGACCTCATCATTCTGGATGTGATGCTGCCGGGGCTGGACGGACGGCAGGTGGCACGGCGGCTGCGGGAGAAGCGGTGCGGCACGCCCATATTGATGCTGACCGCCCGGTCCGGCGTGGAGGACCGGGTGGAGGGCCTGGACGCGGGGGCGGACTACTATCTGACAAAACCCTTCGACGCCCGGGAGCTTTTGGCCTGCGTCAACGCCCTGCTCCGCCGTCAGGGCGGGCAGGTGGACGAGCTGCGCTGGGGCGATGCGTCCCTGGATCTGGCTGCCGGGATGCTGAGCTGCGGGGAGAAGCAGGTGCGGCTCTCCGCCAGGGAGTTCGGCGTGATGCGCCAGCTGATGCAGGCCGGGGAGCGGAACGTATCCAAGGAATCTCTGCTGGAAAAGGTCTGGGGCTATGAGTCCAACGCAGTGGAGAACCACGTGGAGGTCTATGTGGGCTTTCTGCGGAAAAAGCTGCGGAGCATCGGGTCCAACGTCCGTATCGAGGCGGTGCGGCGGCTGGGGTATCATCTGGAGGTGGATGATCCATGATCCGGCGGCTGCGCATGAAGTTCGTGCTGATGAACATGGTGTTCGTCACGCTGCTGCTCTCGGCGGTGTTCGCCGTGGTGATCCAGACCACCCGGACCAGCCTGGCCAGAGATACCATGCAGGCCATGGAGCAGGCCGCCATCAAGCCCCTGGGGCCGGGCCACCCGGGACGGCGGGAGCGGACCATCCCCTGTTTCACCCTCCGGCTGGGCCCCCACGGTGAATTGATCGCGGAGGGGGACGGGTACTATGACCTCTCCGACGAGGTCTGGCTGGCGGGGCTGCTGGAGGAGGCGCTGAAGCAGGGCGCGGAGGACGGCGTACTGCCGGACTATAACCTCCGCTTTTACCGCACCGGCCCGCCCGAGCGTCCCACCCTGTCGTTCGCCGACATGTCTGCGGAGGAGCGGACCATGGCGTCGCTGATCCGGACCTGTCTGCTGGCAGGGAGCATCGCGTTCCTGGGCTTCCTGGCGATCAGCGTGCTGCTCTCCCGGTGGGCGGTGCGTCCGGTGGAGCGGGCCTGGGAGCAGCAGCGGCAGTTTGTGGCTGACGCTTCCCATGAGCTGAAAACGCCTCTGACGGTGATCCTGACCAACGCGGAGCTGCTGCGGGGCGGTCCGGCCGGAGACGCGGACCGGTTTGCCGGAAATATCCTCTCCACGGCCCGGCGGATGCGCTCGCTGGTGGAGAGCCTGCTGGAGCTGGCCCGNGTGGAGGCCGCCCCGGCGGAGGCGGCCATGGAGGACGTGGACCTCAGCGAACTGGTCCGGGAGGCGCTGCTGCCCTTTGAACCGGCTTTCTTTGAGCAGGGCCTGACCCTGGAGAGCGAGATCGAGGACGGCGTCCGGGTCCGGGGCGTGGAAAGCCAGCTGCGGCAGGTGCCGGAGATCCTGCTGGACAATGCCCGGAAGTACGCCGCTCCCGGCGGCGCCGTGACGGCAGCGCTCCGCCGCAGCGGGCGGAACTGNNTNTTCTCCGTCTCNAATCCGGGGGAGCCTCTGACAGAGCAGGAGCGGGAGGACGTGTTCAAGCGCTTCTACCGCTCGGACCCCGCCCGGAGCCGGGAGGGCGGCTACGGCCTGGGCCTTGCCATCGCCCGGAGTATCGTCACCCGCCACGGCGGGAAAATTTGGGCTGAGAGCGGGGAAGGGGGCAATACCTTTCTGGTCCGTCTGCCGCTGGACGGAAAAAGAACAATTTCCCCCTTTACAGACCACGCCGGTTTATGGCATAATATAACATCGAAATAAAACGGGGAAAGAGGATTTCTATGCCTATCATTGAATACGACACCTATAAGCAAAAGCTGACCGCCATCGGCCCCCGGCTGGAGAAGCTGGCGGCGGCTCTGGACCTGGAGGGGGCCCGCCGGGAGGTGGAGGAGCTGGAGGAAAAGACCGGCGACCCCAATTTCTGGAACGACGTGGCCGCTTCCCAAAAGGTTCTTCAGCGCACCAAGCAACTGAAAAACAAGCTGGAGAACCACGCCCGCCTGACGGGGCAGTGGGAGGATCTGACCACCCTGGTGGAGATGGCCATGGAGGAGGACGACGAGAGTCTTCTGCCGGAGGTCCAGGAGGGCTATGCCAGCCTGGAATCCGCNCTGGAGGAGGCCAATCTGGCCACCCTGCTCACCGGGGAGTACGACGCGAATAACGCCATTCTCACCCTNCACGCCGGNGCNGGCGGNACCGAGGCCCAGGACTGGTGCCAGATGCTTTTCCGCATGTACACCCGCTGGGGCGAGCGGCACAACTTTACNGTCAAGACCCTGGANTACGAGGACGGCGACGAGGCGGGCATCAAGTCCGCCGCCATCTCCATCGAGGGCGAGAACGCCTACGGCTTCCTGCGCAGCGAGAACGGCGTNCACCGTCTGGTCCGCATCTCNCCCTTTGACGCCAACGCCCGGCGGCAGACCTCCTTTGCCGCCGTGGAGGTCATGCCGGAAATTGAGGACGACAACTCCGTGGAGATCCGNCAGGAGGACATCGAGATGCAGGTCTACCGGGCCAGCGGCGCGGGCGGACAGCACGTCAACAAGACCTCCTCCGCCGTGCGGCTGATCCACAAGCCCACCGGCGTGGTGGTCTCCTCNCAGCAGGAGCGCAGCCAGGTNCAGAACCGNGAGAACTGCATGAAGATGCTNCGGGCCAAGCTGATGGANATGAAGGCCCAGCAGCACGCGGAGAAGATNTCCGACATNAAGGGCGTGCAGATGAAGATCGAGTGGGGCAGCCAGATCCGNTCCTANGTNTTNATGCCCTANACNCTGGCNAAGGANACCCGCACGGGGTTTGAGAACGGCAACATCACCGCCGTCATGGACGGCGATCTGGACGGATTTATCAATGCCTACCTCACCGCCAGCGCTACGGGTGAGCTGAAGAAGTAACGCATTCATCCCGGATAAGAGCGGTCCCGTAACACGGGGCCGCTTTTTTGCGGCATAAATCGCGAGAGTGAAGCTGAATAACCATGGAAACTGGCAAAACGCACAGAAATGAAACGTTATTTTCGTCCGAACGCTGAAAATTTTTTGATGTCTTGACTTTTTCCAGATTTCCCGCTATTCTATAGGTAGCTTGAGTGGGAACACTCAGGTATCAAATTATGAGCTGCCGCGCCACTCCACAAAATGGCCCGGCAGACTGACAAGAAAGGATGTATACCGCGTAGGCGTGCGGTGCGGCATTGTGGAGACATGCCGTAATGGCCCGGGGGCACGCTCCTCCGGTCCGAGGCGGAATTTGCGGAGGCATTTTCGCTAACGCCTGGAAGAATGGCAACTGTATCCCTGAAAGACGTCATGAAGATCTATCCCCACAGCAGCGACGAGAAGAAGAAGAAGAAAAAGGCAAAGGGCGACGCTCCCGAGAAGAAGGTCAATCTTCAGATCACTGAGCGCGGCGTTGTTGCCGTCCAGCAGTTCAGCCTGGACATCGCCGATCAGGAGTTCATCGTTCTCGTCGGTCCCTCTGGCTGTGGTAAGTCCACCACCCTGCGTATGGTGGCCGGTCTGGAAGAGATCAGTGAGGGTCAGCTGTTGATCGACGGCAAGGTCATGAACGATGTGGCTCCCAAGGACCGCGACATCGCCATGGTCTTCCAGTCCTACGCGCTGTATCCCCACATGTCGGTCTATGAGAACATGGCCTTCTCCCTGAAGCTCAAGAAAGTGCCCAAGGACGAGATCGACCGCAAGGTCAAGGAAGCTGCCGAGATCCTGGATATCACCCAGTACCTCGACCGCAAGCCCAAGGCTCTGTCCGGCGGCCAGCGCCAGCGTGTTGCGATCGGCCGCGCCATCGTGCGTGAGCCCAAGGTCCTGCTGATGGATGAGCCTTTGTCCAACCTGGACGCCAAGCTCCGTAACCAGATGCGTGCCGAGATCATCAAGCTGCGTCAGCGCATCCACACCACCTTTATCTACGTTACCCACGACCAGACCGAGGCCATGACCCTTGGTGACCGTATCGTCATCATGCGCGATGGCTACATCCAGCAGATCGGCACTCCTCAGGATGTGTTCGACAATCCTGCCAACCTCTTCGTCGCCGGCTTCATCGGCACCCCGATGATGAACTTCTTCGACGCGAAGCTGGAGAAGGATGGCAACGGCTACTATGTCACCGTGGCCGGCGCCCGCATGGAGCTGCCCGCTGACAAGCAGGAAGTTCTGAAGAAGAAGAACACCGCTCCTCAGGATGTCACCCTCGGCGTTCGCCCCGACCACGTCAGCCTGTGCGACGCCAATGCTGCCCACGCTCTGTCCGCTACCGTGGACGTCACCGAGCTCATGGGCGCTACCATCCACATGCACGTGAACGTGGCTGGCAAGGACGCCATCATCATTCTGCCCACCATGGATCTGACCGGCGAGCAGAAGAACCTGAGCTATGGCGCGAAGATCAATGTGACCTTCCGCGGCGACGTCATCCACCTGTTCAGCAAGGCCGACGAGAAGAGCCTGCTGTAACACAGACCCTGCACATAAAGGGGTATCCAGCCTTTGGCTGGATACCCCTTTCTTTTCTGCTATAACAAGTGATACTCACAGGTATTTGGTGTACTTACGTGATAAGAACCAACCGAATGCTCAGGTGCGGTAAAGTATCATAAGAAAACTTTGTCGAATTGAAAGCCGCCTCGCTACTCCGAATGTATTCTTAGTAATACTTGCGAAGATAAGCAAGTCGGTCTTGCAGTAGTCTCTGAAAATTACTATAATTGAGTTAAAAAGTGTAATGGTAAGGAGAAATTTTATGTATCAATTTATAGCATCAAAAAATAATGAATATTCTATCTCTCCAGATGATATATCAGCTATTGAGAAAAAATTTGGAATTATTTTCCCGGAAGCATTGAAAACTTATTATCTTCAATTTAACTGCGCCGATACCATTTTATGTGGATATACTAAAGGTACAGATGTATATGAAGTAGATGCCATATATCCAATCAAGCATAAATATCCCAAGTATATGCCATTGTTGGAGAACTTGATGGAACGGGATAGAAAGGATGGTTATATACCTTACGATATGATCCCGTTTGCCGCAGACCAAAGTGAGGGATGCTATTATTGCCATTCCGTAAGTGAGCAAATTTTTTTAGTTTTAGGCTATGATGTAGATAACCCAATCTTGATATGTAACAGTTTTGTGGAGTTTATCAGTAGCCTGATAAGCATAGGTTAATTCTATGCAAGCAAGATTCGATCCGTGACCCCAATTTTGCTTTCGCTCATTTGCTCCCTGGTCTGCTACTTATTTGGGGGTGCCACCCCAAACCCGCCTTTGACCAGCGCTGCCACGCCGGAAAATTTCATCAATCTATCTTCGCCCGGAGATTGCATTTTTTGCAAGTTCTCTGGGCTTTTTATGTCAGCTTGCATTTCTGCCATATTTTTGGCCTGACCGCCGCTTTCTCCGTATGTTAAAAGCGGGCAGGGACGAGGCAGCTGGACAGACCGGGCAAGAATTTTCCCAACCGAGAAAAATCTTGTGACAAGTGTGCCGCCGTCGTGCGCCGGAGGAAGAAAGCCGCCAGCGAACGGGAACACCGCAGGCGTAGATATTTAGAGGTTTGAAAGCCTTGCGGGACAAGGAATTGTAGATGAGTGCCAATGGAGGGCTGGTATATCAGGGCTGTGTGAAAGCATCCTTAAAATCTTCATACATTCTAAATGTGATTTTCAAAATATCTTCCAAATCTTCGTATGTTCCAAAGACAGGCATTTTTATTCGATAATTTGCATTTACGAGCCGTTTGGAGTATGTTCCCCAAGGTGCGCCAAGAAGTAATACGCCGTTTTCTTTAACTACCCAGACTAACTCAACCGTACCCCCTCGCAAAATGATATGGACACCAAAAACAAATTCTCCAATATGTGCTTCTTCAATTTTATAAAATTTTCCTTTAGTATCAAACTGTGGAGAATACCCTAAATCCCTGATTATTTCCATGACTTCTTCGCCATCAATATAAATCAAGCGATTTTCTGTTGGCGTTCTGTCAGCACTGAAATGACTGGATAAGTTTTCATAGCGAGTAATGAAATCAACTTTTAGCAAGGCATCCTTAACTTTAGGATTTAATGTTATCATCTCATTCCAACCGCCTTTCTTTTGCTTGCACTGCCCGGACTGCGTGACCGATGTCCGCATTGGCAACACCGCCCTTGCCGCTGACATGGCCGGGCTGTTCAATGCACAAGTCACCAATTCAAAAAAATGCACGTTCTAAAAAACATGAGGAAAAAATGAAACCTCGTAATCCGAACCAAGTTCTGCGCAAAGCTGCTTATAAGCAGCCTTGGCTTCTCCTTCAAATGTTGCTTGCTGTGTCTTATCCCAAAGCAACTCGCTTCCCGGATCATCCCAATTCAATGCTGTATCATGTTGGGCAATTAGCTTGTTAAGCAGATTTACAAGCTCTTGGGAAATTGGCAAATCCGTAGTTTCAATGGGATAATGATGAAACTTTGTCTTGGCAGCAGCATTTGCACTCCAAACGCATACTCCACTACCCCAATCATACATAAACTGTAATTCATATTTGCCCATGAAATATTCCTCTAACAACTGCTTTGTTGATGGGCTGTACATTTTGTTGTTAGTTTATCACAACAGCCACAACTTTCCACCGATACTTCCCCAAAATTTCAAAAACATCAACCCGTTTCTGCTCAATCAAAGGGAGCATATTCATCTATGCCTGCCACCCCCGCAGCAGCTGCTCCCGCTTCTCATGCTTATCCAGAACAGCGGCGCACATATCCCAATTCTCCGTGGCCGGAGGCGTCGTTTCGTACTTAATGGTAAACGGATTCTGAACCGGCATAGCGTCGATCCGCTCCTGTGCCTGCTCCATTCTGTTGGCGGCCACATCGATCCAGACGTCCTCCAGCGTATCAGGGATCTGTCCGAACATATCATAAATATCGTTCAGCCGTTTGGAGAGTGCCTTATGTACCTTGTCCTCAACGGAATCCCTGTACCGGAGATTGTAGATCCGCACGACGTCGCTGACCTGGCCAATGCGCTGGATACGGCCTTTCCGCTGCTCCAGCCTGGTGGGGTTCCACGGCAGGTCCAGATTGATCAGGGTGGAAAGGGTTTGCAAATTCAGGCCCTCGCTGGCAGCGTCAGTCCCAACCAATATTTTGATCTTCCGCTCCCTGACCTGTGCCTTGATATCATCCTTCAAAGCCTTCTGGAATATCCCGTTCTGATAAAATCCGGACTTGTCCCCACCGGCATACAGGCCGATCACGGTATCCGGTATGTCGAGGGAGAGCGTCCTCGCCAGATGCGCCGCACTGTCAAAATACTGGGAGAAGATAATGCAGCCATAGTCCTTCCACGGAGTGCCGTCATCCCTGACGCCCTTTGTAAGGATCTCAAGGACACGTTCATATTTCGGATCTCTGTCCTGGTTCATGGACAGCATCTTCACCAGCTCACGCAGCAGCTCGGTCTCCTCTGCCGTCAGATCCTTGACCTCGCTGGGCGCTTCATCGTCGTCGTCCTCAAAGAGGGTGTCAAATTCATCGGCCAGGATCTGCTTCCCTTCCTCCGTCCACGCCAGCATTTTCTTCGCCGTTGTTTCACCAGCCAGCATCGTGCTGCCGATACGCTTCAGGATCAAAGTAGACATAAAGCCTCCGGCTCTGACCCTCTGGGAGAGCAGGGAACAGAATTCCTGCGCTTTTTCATAAGCCTGCCGCAGATAGCCCTCCAATGGCAGCGCATCCAAATCGTTTTCCCCGTAAAGGACAACCTCGATCTTCTTCAGATAAGGCTCCCCGGTCTTTTCGTTGATCGTATTCTCAAGATAATCCCTTGTCCGGCGCACAATGTGGCGGATGTAGGGATTGTAATTCAGAACAAATTCATCCGTGTGATAGAGCGTCTCGATGCTCCTCTGCCTGGATCGCCGCGCGTCTTTATAAACCTCCGCGGGCAAAACATAGGTGGTATCCGGAATGTCCAGGTCATTCCGCAGGCGGCTGATGCGGCCTCCGGCATCCCGGCCCGGAAACGGGTTCCGCATAATGTCCCACATGGCGATTTCACTTTCCGGCACAGGGATCTTGCCGCATACCATATCCAGCATCGTCTGCGGCCTTCTGTGCCAGTCGCTGTACTGGTTGCCCATCACCTTAAAGGTAGGGATGCTCAGCGCATTCACCAGGTCAAATGCCTCGATGGTATTCACCTGTACCGGCGTAGCTGTTGCCAGCAGCAGACTTTTTGTCCTTGCGCTGATTTCGCAGATGAACTGGAGCAGGAAGTTCTGGTCTGCCTTACATCTGTCCGCATCCCTGTCGGCGTTGCGCCGCCGGGCCCTGTGCGCCTCGTCTACAATCACGCACTCATAGCTGCCCTGCAAAAGCAGGTTTGCCGCCTCCGTCCGGCGGGCAACAAGCCCCTGGGAGACGATCCCCACACGCCGGGGGCAGTGCAAAATCGACCGGATACCGGATTCCTGATAAAAATACCCCGTCTCGTCCTGCCAGCCGTGACCGGTCCAGACAGCGCTGGGCATATCCAGCAGCGTCTGCATTTCGTCCTGCCATTGGAAAACCAGCGTTTTCGGAACAATGATCAAGATCGGCTTATCGCCATAGAACGCCATCAGCTTTGCCGCCATGGCAAGCTGGATGGTTTTACCCAGTCCCACCTGATCGGCAAGGATAAACCTGGCTCCGCCGTCCCGCTTATGCTCCCGGAAGGCAAGCTCCACAAAATACTTCTGGTGTTCCCAGAGGCCGAACTCCTTGCGGAAAACCGGCTCCTCCGCCGCGGCGGCCGGTATCTCCGCGTCGGCGTGCTCCCGCCAATCGTGGAGCGGCACGACCCTGCGCCTGGAGATGCGCTCGATATCCGCAACCACAAAGTCGCAGAGATTCACCGCGTAGGGATTGTTCCAGAAAAAGTCAAACTCAGACTGTACCCACCGGATTGCCTCCGGGGAATCGTCCTCCCAGATCATCTCGTAGTTCAACCGAAAGGCGCTCTTGGTCTCGTTGATACTGCCGATAAAACAGGTCTGGCTCCCGTCGTCGTAGGTGATCACACCCGCCTTGCCGTGCATCAAGCCATAGACCTCGTCCGGAATGACCCGCACCTGCAATTTCCCGCTGGAAAGCAGGCGGTGGAGCCGTACCAGCCGGCCAGAGCTTTCTTCCGAAGTGAACTTCTCCTCCGGCTCATAGGCGCACCACTCCTGCTTCATCCGCTGCGCGTGGACAGCCACATCCACATCCTCTTTTGAGAGGCCGGAATTGCAGATCACACGCACCGTGCCGCTGACCGCCTCTATCGCCTCACCGGCCACCTCCAAGATAGAAGAACAGAAGTAGCCCGCAATCCGGTCATAATTTCTGGCCTGCGTCAGCTTTTTATTCAAAAACGCCTCGTCCAGCTTCTCAAGTCGGGATGAATATCTTTTTATCACGGCGCCTCCTGGTTATACCCCATCGTGCGTGACTGCGGTCAGCAGAAGCTCCGCCATCTGGGCGGAATCTGTCCAATGGGGCTGCATATTGCTGATGTCTCTGATATCCACAAGAAACGACAGAATCTGCCCGATCATTTCCCGCCTGTCCCAGTAGTCCGCCAATTCGCTCTTGATAAAGTCCAGCGCCCTCTGTGGATTCAAGTCCTCCTTGATGCCCGCATAGATGCCCTGGAACACTGTCCGCATCAGAGAATGTTCAAAGTCCGGCACATCGCCGAAGGTACGCCCCGCCATCTCAAACGGCGTCTTCAAGCGGGCGGTATTGGCTCTCTCGCTGGCCATCATCTGCGAATAGCCGCCGATGGAGAAGCCGCGGGCAAACTCCTGATAGGTGCTGATCTGATAGCTGCCATGTTTCTCGCTCTCCAGCCCCTTGATGTAGAACTTTTCCGCATTCGTCAGGTCGCGCCACAGGAAAGCGGAGAACTCCAGCGGGATCACGCAGTCATAGGCGATCTTCTTGGCGTTCTCAATAATGCCGACGATCTTACTGCCGCCGGGATTGGATATTGCCTGATTCAGCTCATAATCCAGATCCAGATCCTCAATAGCGGCATAGGAAGTCAGCACCTTCAGCGATGCGGCATAGGCGGCCAGCACATAGTCCGGGTCGGAAAAATTCGGCTCCTCCTTGTCGTCCAGCGCCTGCATACTGGCGATCTGGTTCCTGACCTCCGCCCGGATATCCGCGTTGATCTCATCCAGGAAAGCATAGTCATTCCCGGTCTGCTTGCGCAGCACCAGCAGCACCGTTCCCTTCACATAGTTGCCGTTCTTCAGGCCGCTGGCGTCCGTCTCTGTGGCGATATTCCACGCCGCTGTCACCTTCAGTCCGGCTTTCCACATGATGACCGCCAGCTGCGCCCAAACGGCGGGGTCGGAATGGGTGAACATGACCACCTGCATCCCATTGTCCGGCATACGCCTTGCCAGATTGGAGTAAATCTCGATCATGGTCTGGCTGAAATGCTCGTCGCCGCGCACGGCGAGGATACGCTTGCTGTCCGCATACCAGTCGGGGAACGCCTGTGTCAGGAGTTTTTTATCCCACGCGAGGAAAAACTCGGACAGCTCATGGTAGCTCACGGCGTCGGCGTAGGGGGGATCGGTGATCCAGATGTCCCCGGAAGTATTCACCTGTCTCGCGTCCGCAAGCATGATTTCCGTATTGGCCTGAATCTGTTCGCTCTCGGATGTTCGGAACCAGAGCGTGCTGATCATCGGCAGGCTTCTGACGCCCCAGTTCATCAAGGTATTCAGCGCCTGGTTGTAAAAGGTCTGCTCCGACTTATCACAGTTCGGATTCCATCTGCACAGCTTGGAATTGAAGTCGGCGCATTTATTCAGCCCTATGATCCCGACAACCTTTTCCGCCTGAGACTCGCTTTCCGCAATGCTTTTCGCAAAAAGGCTCAATAAGAACAGCTGTCTCGGATTGAAAAGCTGATGCCAATATTTCCAGCCCCGTGTCCGAATGACTTCTGTGGTCTTTGCTCCGTCGTCTATCGCCGTGGAAGGGATGAAACCGGCTTCCTGCCATGCCGCGAGATTTTCGGCGACAATATCTCTGACCTTTTTCTCATTGGCCAAATCCCGCTCACCCGGCGCGGTATAATATCTTTGCCGGATAACCTTTCCGGAGATAATCTCTGTATGCTCGTATCGTATCGCATACAGCCGTTCACCGAAAACATCTCCTTCCGATGGCTCAAACTCATCCGCATCCCAGAGCCGCACCCCATAAACGACGTCGCCATTGTCATCAACCGTATCGTGCCGGATTGCGGAAACAGGCGTGATTTTTCCGCAGTGGGGGCAGACAAGGGAATTGTTCCTCACCGTACCGCTGCTCTGTGCTGCGGCAATATCCTTCGCGGACGCCCCGCTGTGAATCTCAAATTCATAGCCCCTTTTTTCAGGGACTTCCACCAGCTCTGCCGTAACCCTGCCTGCGCGTATACCAACCACCAGGGAAGGGAGCAGCGGGACCCGCCAGCCGCACTCAGGGCAGACGGTTTCCGCACAGTACAGATAGGATAAGGCCCTGTCCCCCCGCTCATTTTCTTCAATTCCCAGCGCCCTGATTTCAGCGTCCGCTTTCTCGTAGGTACGCCGCTGAAACTCCTCCAGCTGGCGGCGCTGGCTGTCATCTCCGCCGCAGATATGGATATCCGCCCATGTCAGCAGTCCCGCAACAGGGTTCAGATCACTGCCGTAGACGTCGCATCCGATCCTTGCCGCTTCAAACGGGATCGAGCCGCCGCCGCAGAAGCAGTCTCCAACCACCGCCTTATGACCAAACCGGCGCACGGAAAGCTCGTTTATCAGCTCCGGCAGGGAGTGCGCCGACGTACCCAGATGATCGTTTACCTCGCTCCAGGTCTGTTCATCCGCTATTTCCACATGCTCCGGGCGCTTGCACATGGCGATCTTAGCGTCGTAGCCAAGCGTACGGAATGCCGCCAGCTCGATTTCGTCTCTTGGCGCGGCCAGATCCAGCTTAGGCTTGCCGCTGCTTACGTCGAAATGTTGGCGGTACTTTTGCAGCTTCCGGTTCGCGCAGACCATCTCATAGAGCTGCGCGGTGGAAAAAGTCCTCTCCTTCCGCCGCTCCAGCCCGCTCTCGTCCATGCTCAGGAGTTTCAGAAAAATTTCCGTATCTCTCTGGGGATCGCTTCCGGCGGGCATCAGGCAGCCCAGGATGGCCGCGCGGACCAGGATGAGGGGCTTGCGCCCCCACCACTTGCCAAGTCCGGTAATGGTCTGCCCCTGGGAGGATTTTCTCTCCTTATAGCTCTCCTTGCTTATCTTGGAGACGGGGAACTGCATCTCAATAAAAGACGGCCTCTGCTCCATCAGTCATCTCCTCCAGTCGTGTCCGAAAGGGACAGCTGCCGGTACGGCCTGTCATCCACCGGATTCTCGCACAGGGCATAGCGCAATGCCACCCGCCAGCCCCGTTTGCTGTCGTTGACGGTTCCCGTGCTGGCATTGGTGATGGTATAGAGCCACCAACGCTCCTCCGGCTGCAATCCCAGCCAGTTGCGCAGAGCAGTGGGGATACCGGACGGATCGTTATTCTCAATGCCCCACAGCAGCACCATCAATTCTTTCCCCAGAAGTTTATCCACAGGAATGCCGCCGGGCGCAAACCGCCCCACCGGCTTCTTATCCTGCTTTAACCGGCTGTTGAACTCATTGGCGACGGTCTCCGCAATTTTTGACCACTTATGTCTCGATATTTCCAGTTTGAGCACGTCCCTCTGGAGAATTTTCTGCTCACCTTCGGCATCCCAATGAAAACGCTCATAGACGGAGATCCTGTCCTCGCCGGATCGCCCCGCCGGGATCTCGACATAGAAGTGGTTTTCCGATTCTTCGGGATGGAAACCAAATCCTATGAATCCTCTTTTCACTGAATCATTTCTCCTTCCTTGCGGAGCCATACCAGGTCGATCCTGGACCGGTTCACCCAGTCAATGAAAGCCGCGCCGCTGGCAAACAGCATCTCCTTATACTCAAACGTGACCACACATTCCCGGTTTTTGAAGTTTGTCTCCCGGATCAGATCGATGATGCTCCGGAGATCGTCCGCCAGATAGGGGATGTTGGCGGTATACTCGATGTAGTTGTCCTCATTGCCTTTTTCATAGATATACGCCCCGCCGCCTCTGAGAAACAGGTCCGGCATCGCAGCCAGCGCCTCCATCTCACGGTAGGCGCTTTCCGTGTCGTCGAAAGTGCGCTTCTTATTCCAGCGGAGCAGGACGGACTTGTCCGGATCGATCCTCTTCTCCGCCGCGGCATGGGAGGACGTATCCACAGGGATATCCTTCTGGTCGATGAAACGGTCCCTGTAGAACGTCGCCGTCCGGACGAACTTGCAGTCCTCCGGCAGGAGGATCTCACCGTTATAAATGCCGCCGTTTTCCTTCGGCTCGCTGCCGTCTGTCGTATAGCGGATCTCGAAATGCGGATTCGTCGCCAGCTCCATCACACGCCCTGCCGGCGTTGTCCGCTGTCCATACTTCACAGGGACATGCCCGAGAAATTCAACCACAGGTCCCTGCTTGCGCTCACCGGTAGGGTCAATGCAGAGAAAGCGGAGGCACGGCTCCTTTGTGGTGAACACATTGCCGTCCACCTCGTTGGAGGCCGCCGTCGGGTCAGCGCCGATGTCGTAGAAAACACGCCCGCCCACGCCCTTCACATGGAGCGTGAAGGTGTGTGTAGCCTCGTCATAGCCGGTCTGAGAGACATTGACGCTGGTCGGGTCTTTCTCAAAGGGCCCCTTGACCAGATAGCCGCCGATCTCACGCCACTTGTCCTTCTTAATGCAGTCGCTTCGCAGGCTGTCCAGCTGGTCGGGATGATACCACTGCCAAGAAGTTTCCATAGCGGCCCGGCTGACGATCTGGCTGTACATCATCTCAGCGGTCGTAAAGAGACGGGCCTCGCACTTCTTGCGAAGCGTCTCCATAAATGCGTCTTCCCTGGAGAATTTTTCATATTTCATCGCCTCCCGGAGGACAGCAATGATCTGCTCCTCTCCATCAAACTTGTTCCCCTTGAACTCCAGCTTGAAATCGGAGGAAATAATACCGTTTTTCGTAGGATAGTAGAGTGTGATAAACGTCTCCCGGATGGTGGAGAGCAGCGCCTGCAACGTCTTGTCATGCTGCACTTCCGCCTCGCGGTACTGCTGGTCGGCGGCCGCCACGCCGTCATTTTTCATGGAATCAAGGATTGCCTGGATGGCTTTCAGCTTTTTACTGTTGGTATAGAGCTTCTCCATCACACTCCGGTCGCCGGAGAGGAACATGACGCGGTTCTTGTAGGCGGTGTTTTGATAAAACGCCTCCAGCTCCGGGTGGAGCTTGTTCCCAGGGTAGGGCTCAAAAATCACAAGAGAAACTTTTTTCTCGTCCAGCTCGATCTCATCGATCGCCGGAAGGACAAACAGCTGCTCATAGCACACCTTGAGCTTCGGGGAGAAATTCTCGGTCAGGATTCTCCGCAGCTCCTTCCGGGCGTTTTCGTTGGTGTAGGAGTCCACCAGCGTATTCATCTCCGCCACCATGTTCTTGGTGTTCTGGAAGTAGAGACGGCCGCGGTTATCCGTCTTCATGTACCAGCAGAGATTTTTCAGATTCTCCAGCGCCGTTTTCACCGCGTTGATGTCCACATTGGGCGCAGCGATGTAGCCAAGGGCGTCCGCCTCCGTCAAACCGAGAATTCCGTGGGCGGCAGTGGACAGGGAGGACACCAGCAGCATCTTCGCCATCTGCTGCGCATAGTCTGCCCCGTCGCCGCGGTCCGTATCAATGGTTTCGGCAATGGCGATGCCGTTCTGGGCGATATCGTGGCTGATCGCATCCTCCAGCGACGGCTTGATCTGGCGGAGCATCGTCATCAGATTGGCGTGATTCAGGTTGACGTCGTACACGTTGATGAGGTATGTACGGTCCGCCATGCCGCTCTCATAAATCTCGCGGACAATCTGCCGCATGAGCTTAATGAGGCCGCGGGTCTGCTGGAAATTCTGGTTTTCCTTGAAGCGGGCGTAAAGCTCCTTGATGGAGGGATGGAACGGATAGGAATCCGTGATCCCCTGAAAGACCGCCTCGCCCGAATAGGAAGTAAATCCTAATTTCCTGGCACGTGCCACAGCCTCCTTATAGGCGATGGCAATCTCATTTCTCTCAACAAGATAGGAGCCGTCTCTCTCCACATCCTCAAACAGCCGCTTGCGGAGGATCGAATATACTTCGTCGCTGTTCAGGGCCACCGGCGCAATCTCAATGGCGATCCGGTTCGCCTCCTGCTCCAGCTCACGGAAGCTGGATTGCAGCAGCTCGCTCCCAAATTCATATGCAGCCTTCAGGTCAGAAAAGACCAGGCACACATTGCAAAGCTGTTCCTTCCCCAGAGCGCTGAACAGATTAGCCAGCGCCGTCACCGTAACCTTACTGAGGTCCGAGTTGCCCACGGTGATCGACCTTGCGTTATCCAGATAGGGCGGCAGCTCGTCCAGCAGAATGAGGATCTTGTCATCCTTCAGCAGGTTGATCCATGCGCTCTCACCCGGAGCGCGGAGAGGAGAATAGTACCCGCTGAACATTTCCTTTTTGCCCAGTTGCTCGGCGATGCTGCCCCAGATGCCGAAGTCCGCATTTTCCCTGCCGGAGAACGTGACAACCTTAATGTCGCCCATCCCGCCGAAGGAATCACCCAGCACCCTGACACGCAGATTTTCATCATTGGCCAGAAGCGCCAATGCCAGCATACTGTGGGTTTTTCCGCCGCCCATGGCCTGCGTCAGCTTGATCACGCCGGTGTCCGATTCCCCCTTGAAACGCTTAAAGGCAGTGTCAAAGAGCATCGTCATCCCCTGAGTCTTAAAATTCTCAGAGAAGAATTTCTCCGCGTCGATCCTTCCGTCGGCATAGTCCGAAAGGTTGAGTACGTCGTCCCTCACGGTATCAGAAAAAACAGATTCACGGGGCGTGAGCATTTCACGGATCGTCAGCATAATATCTTCCTCACTTATTTCTGAATAACCGGACAGCTTTTTACTGCCTGTCAATTCGATTCTCTTGGTGTCTGTTCAGTATCCCACCGCACCCGTCTTGACGGGAGATTTTCCGCCGGGTAAAATTTGCCCCCAGTCCGCCTGGGACAGGGGGCAAATTTATCGGAAGAGGCTTACCGCCGCTCCCGCTTCCGCGCCATGGCGATGCAGGCCAGGATCAGATTTTCCACCGCCAGCCCCGCTGTGACCACGATAGACGCGGCCAGCACGATCATGGATACGATCCGCGCTTTCTTCAACATAGATGAAACCTCCTTATTAAAATCCGTTTGCAGATATAGTTATACTAATTCTCAATCAAATAATGCACTTCGTTACCGTGCGGCAATCTTGGATTTGCAGTCGTGTATGGGGCGATATTAAAGTTCTTTTTGATACTTTTTCTTTCAAGAAAAAGTATGACGCTTACTCGTCGCTGTCGTCAAAGTCGTCGGCGGACACGTCCACCGCGCGGCCCGCGGCCTTGGCGGCCACCTGGGACTGGGTGCTCATGAGCTTGAAGAAGTCCCGCCGGATAGCGGCCTCCAGGGTGTCGGCCACTTCGGGGTTGTCCTTGAGATACTGCTTGGCGGCGTCCCGGCCCTGGCCCAAACGGGTATCCCCCATGGAGAACCAGGAACCGGACTTCTGCACCAGATCCAGCTTCACCGCCAGATCCAGCAGCTCGCCCAGCCGGGAAATGCCCTCGCCGTACATGATGTCGAACTCCGCCTCCCGGAACGGGGGGGCCATCTTATTTTTGACCACCTTCGCCTTGGTGCGGTTGCCGATCATCTCGCCCCCGGCCTTCAGTGTCTCCACCCGCCGCACGTCGATGCGGACGGAGGCGTAGAACTTCAGCGCCCGTCCGCCGGTGGTGACCTCCGGGTTGCCGTACATCACGCCCACCTTTTCACGCAGCTGGTTGATGAAGATGACCACGCAGTTGGTCTTGTTGATGGCGCCCGCCAGCTTCCGCAGGGCCTGGCTCATGAGGCGGGCGTGGAGACCCACATAGCTGTCGCCCATCTCGCCCTCGATCTCCGCCCGGGGCACCAGCGCCGCCACGGAGTCCACCACGATCACGTCCAGCGCGCCGGAGCGGACCAGGGCCTCGGTGATCTCCAGGCCCTGCTCGCCGGTGTCCGGCTGGGAGATCAGCAGGTCGTCAATGTTGACACCCAGAGCACGGGCGTAGGTGGGGTCCAAAGCGTGCTCCGCGTCCACGAAGGCCGCCTCGCCCCCGGCCTTCTGGGCCTGGGCCACGATGTGGAGGGCCAGGGTGGTCTTACCGGAGGACTCGGGGCCGTAGATCTCGATGATGCGCCCCTTGGGCACGCCGCCGATGCCCAGCGCCAGATCCAGCGCCAGGGAGCCGGTGGGGATGACCTCCACATTCAGGTTGGTCTGGTCGCCCAGACGCATGATGGAGCCCTTGCCGTACATCTTCTCGATGTTCTTCATGGCGGTCTGGATGGCTTCCTTCTTGTCGTTCGCCACGGCGGCGGTCTTGGTTAATTTCTTATCCTTGTCGGCCATTGCGTTTCTCCTTTATGTAAAATTCTCCTTTTTATGGATGGTATGCTTGAACATTTCCAATCAGTTTTATATCTTTGTTATCAACGATGATTGCTCCAGCTCCGAGTGTGGTTGCATATACAGGCTTTCCCCGTTCAGTAATGACTCGCTGAATAGACGCATTCTGTATATCTGTACCTTCATAGTGAACTTCAAGATAAAAGTTGTTCAAATAGGGAAGACCCTTATAATACCGAAATTCAGGATAGTCCTCATCCGGCGATAAATGATACTCTGACAGTTGGATCACGGCGCCCGCGCTGTATCCCATAACGATACCCTCGTGCCGCATCAAGGGGTCGTACAGGTCGAACTCTTCAATCCGCTCCAACATTCTGTCCGGCAGTCCGCCGGGGAAATAAATGATATCCGCTTTTTCAATTTTTTGTGCGGCAGATTCCTTGGTATCTGAAAAATAATTGATGAATGTAATGTTTTCCTCCGGTATTCCATAAGACGCGAATCCACCGGTGATGCCGCCATAGTATTTTCCGTTTTCTTTGCCGTACAGCGTATTCCAGTCTGTGACAGATTGAACACGGTTATCACGAAAAGAAAATGCGACAACAGCGACCGAATGGGTTGGTCTTATGTACTTTCTCAACTCATCATAGAGCCAGACGGCATCTATGTTGTATCCTTCAAGCAAAATGTTGATCATGATTATTTGCCCTATATCCTCAGTGCTTATCCGTATATGTTATCTGCCAGCAGAGCGTCCAGCGCGTCTATGATCCGCTTCACATCCTCTGCCACGTCCTCGCCGGAAAACAGATGGGCAAACAGCCGCTCCAGATTTTCTTCAAACCGATCCGGCAGAATGGCGCATTGCTTTTGGCACAGCTGCACCAGCCGCTTTTCACCGGGGTGGGTCTGCTCATTCAACGCAAAAATGACATCAAAATAGGATTCCAGAAACGCCGCCGTCCGGTGATTGACACTCACCAGGTCGCCCCGCTTTGCCGCCTTGGCGATCTGCCCCTCGTAGGCGGGCATGGAGCCCCGCAGCAGCTTCCGGTTCCGCTCAATGATCCGCTCCTTCAGCAGGGGAGGATAGGGCACGTCAAACCGCGCCTTCGCCGCCGCCAGCCGTCCGTCCCGGTCATAGATGATCTTACACGTCCGCAGGTTGTGCCACATACAGGTGGTGTACCCGTTTCTTGGCTGGCAGCTTTCCACCACCGAGGCCACGTCCGCCGTAAAATCATCCAGATTGCGGTAAAGGATGTCAATATCGATCCCGTTGTTTAAGGTGCAGTTGTCCTCGTACTCCCAGAAGTGGTTACCGACCTCCATGACGGAGCAGTACCGCCCCAGAAGCTCCCGCCGCACCTCCTCCGGCACCGGGGCGGTGCAGTAGAGGTACACGTCATAGTCCGACTTCTCGTCGTACACCTCCCCCGCCCGGGAGCCGCCAAGGGCAATGGCCTCCACCTGTGCGAGAGCGGAGAGCTCCTTAAAAAGTTCAGTCACCAGTGCGTCCCCATGATTGTTAGACATAATGCTTCCTCCTCAGTCTGCCTCTGTAATGGTCAGATTCTTGAAAAATGCCTCCGTGCCGATGTCCACAAAGAGACCCACGGCTCCGGCCTGATCCGGCCCGTGTTTCAGATCGTCCACAGTCAGCGTATGATTGCTGTTGACAAAAAACTCCGCGTGCCCGCCTTCAACGACCGCCCGCAGGTGTATCCACTCGTTCAGTCCGATGTCCACCGGCGCCTCATATTTTGTAACGCCGTGCTCCCGGAACCAGGCAAAGGTATACCCGGGATACGCGAAATACTGGCTCCCATGGGCTTTCCGGACGGGATCGTCCGTCCTGCCGTTGGTGGGCCGGACATAGAAGGATTCAAACTTGGTATCGTCCTCGCTGATCCGGAAAGCGATGCCAATAAAGCCTCTGGCAAAATCCGGAGCGTCCGGCAGCAGGCGGCTGAGCATATCCACCTCGATCACGCCGTTGTGGAAGGAGGAGCCGGACAGCTTCGCGTAGGTGTTCTCATCGAACTCCATCAGCTTCTCCGCCTTGACCACCCGCAGGACCGGCTCGCCGTCCAGCTCAGTTTTACTGACCGCGGTGTGGACCGCGCAGAAAGACATATCGTTCATCAATAGCCCGTCTCCTTCCTCTTTACCAGGGGATCAAAGTCAATGTGCCCCACTTTGCTGCCCATTTTTCACACTTTTGCAGATAGGTCTCCTCGGTGATCTGCGTCTTATTGGGCCGGACGATCTGCCCGAACAGATCATTCAGACCAAAGGGCGCATAGACCACAAGTGCATCGCCCTGCATCCTGACGCCAATGGCCGTAGCGGTGGTGGGCCATGTGTTGATCGCCTCCTCAACAGAAGCGTAAGGCCGCAAGTCGTATCCATAGTGATCCCTGTACCACAGATGGACTCTCGCCTGGTTTTTTACATCTATCTCCACCGGAAGATCCCGGAACAGATCCTTCACCTGTTTGATCACACAGTCCTCTTTTTCATAGGACAAATCTTCGTCAAAGTACACGAAGTCAATATCCGAGATGCCGTGCATCAGATCCAGCCCGTTCTGAAAGTTCCACACCGTCTGACAGACGCAGCCCGCGCCGATGTAGTAGTTCTCCAGTCCCAGCGCCCGGGCCCCTTGTAGCACTTCAAACAGGACGGCGTTCCGGGAAAGGATCTCGTACAGGAGCCGCTGCTGTGTGCCGGTATCGCAGTTATATCCGATCATACGTTATCCCCCAGCCGGAATTTGTAAATGCACTTATGCGTCTCGCCATCTTCCACCCGCATGTCGTTGTCCTCCGGCAGCTCCACGATCTCCAGCAGCTCTCCGCCCGCGTATTCGCAGGTTTTCCGGGAAGGCCAGTTGTCCGGATTGCAGGTGATGATGACATACTCCATCCCGTGCCGCCGCGCCAGCTCAAACAGCAGCAGGCACGCCTTACCGGCATAGTGACACCCCCGGTAAGGTTCCTCCACCCGGTAGCCGATGTTGCCGCCGTAATAGACGCTCTCATTGTGGCCGATCCGCATGTCGCAGACGCCCATTTTCACGCCACCCGGGTTACAGATGGCAAAATGATAGGCGGGCAGCCAGTTTTTTGCCGGTTTTGCCTCCACGGTTTTTTCCAGAGTCAGTTGAATTTCATCGTTTTTCAAAAAATCTGTATCCAGAAACATATGCTATTCCTCTGAGACACTCCCGGCAATCATCAGCCGATACCCCGCAATCGTGATCTCGAAAGCCCGGACACCCCAAGCCTGCGTTTCGATCTCCGTAGGCCGGAACGCCCGGTGGCTGGCATGAACAGCCTCCAGCGCGTGGTCCGGGACGGTGAGATACAGCACTACGCCGCAGCCCAGGAATGGCAATCCGCCCTCCGGGACGTAGCCCTCCGTGACACCCAGCAGCAGAACGTTGTCCCAAAGGGACACCCCCACCAGCGGGTCGCCGCTCTCCGGCGGCTGGGAGAAGTCGATGGTCCACCCCGCTGACTGAAAAGCCCGTCCCGCCTCGTAGGGGTCCTTACAGGCTAAGATAGGCCGCAGCATCTATCTTCCTCCCCTGCTCGGCACAATCTTGTCCACCAGCAGCACCGCCGCCGTGAGGAGGATCGTCACAACGTCAAAAATCCGCACTGTGCGAAACAGCACGATCACCAGCGTGATCTGTACGACTACCACACCCAGGCTCAGCAGCCAGGCCCGCCTGCTCCGGCCCTTGGCGAACCAGACCAGATAGCCGGGAATAGCGGACAGTACCGCTGCGACGCCCCAGCCGATCAGGTAATTTTTCCCCCACACGCTGTTGGTCAGCACCGCTGTCAGGTAGTACGCGCCTACCATCCCGCCCAGCAGGAGAAACACGTTCAGCGCCGCCCGCATGGCTGTGCGGCTGTACAGGGCAACCGCAGTTGCCAATAAGATCCACAGGGAAATTCCACTGGTCAGCTCCGCCAGCCAGGCCACATAGCCGTCCGACCACTTGCCCAGTGCGCCCAGTACTACGCCCAGCAGCAGAATCAGCAGGGAATTGCGCGCCCCGCTGCCGGCCCTTTGTCCTCGATAAGGTGTATATCTCATGTTCTCGCCTCGCTCAGTATTGTCCCGTATACCACCCGGGGGATGTCCTGGGTGTCGGGGATGATGTTGATATCGCCGAAGCCCTCGGCTCGCATCAGCTGTGTCACCGCGTCCGCCTGACCGATGCCTACTTCAAAATACAGCCGCCCGTTTTTCATCAGGGCGGTTTTCCAGTTGTGAATGATGGCTCGGTAAAAGTCCAGCCCGTCCTCCCCACCAAAGAGAGCCAGGTGGGGTTCATAGTCCTTCACCGACCGGTCCAGGGCTTCCATATCCGCCCGGGTAATGTAGGGCGGATTACAGGTGATGCACCGGAAAAGACCAATCCGCTCAGGCGGCGTGGCCAAAGCGTCCAGAAGGTCCGATTCCACCCGGTCCGCCAAGCCGCACCGCCGGATATTCCGGCGGCATACCTGGAGTGCCTGCTCTGAGATATCCCCCAGCAGCACCCGGCATCCGGGGACATTCTCTGCCGCCGCCAGCCCCACGCATCCGCTGCCGGTACACAGGTCCAGCAGCCGGCACTTTCCCAAAGACTGCACAAATTCGATAGCTGCCTCTGCCAGCACCTCCGTGTCCATCCGAGGGATCAGCACCGCCGGACTTACCTCCAGAGTCAGCCCGTAGAACTCCCACTCCCCGATCAGATAGGGCACCGGTTCGCCGTCCAGATGTCGCCGGGCCAGAGCGCGGATCTTTTCCTCCGTCTCCGGCGGGACGCACAGGTTCCCATCCCGGTAAAACTCCTCCCGGCTCATGCCGCCGCCAAAGCAGACCAGCTCCAGGGCCTCCAAATGCGCACCGGGGGACCAGGTCTCTAAGAACTGCCGCCGGATGTCCCGGAACAGCTTCTCATAGGTCGTCATCCGCTTCCCGGTCACCACTGATCCTTGCCCTCTTCGGCGGGAATGACCCGTTTCAGGGCCTCGATAGCCACTTCGATCATGCTGTCGTCGGGCTCGAAGGTGGTAAAATTCTGCATCCAGAGTCCGGGCTTAGCCAGGAAGTTAGTCACCGGATTGTCGTGGCCGCCCACGTAGCGGTTGAACTCATAGGTAATGCCCACCACCAGCGGCAGCAGCAAAAGCTGCACCAGCATCCGCAGAAACACATTAGCCACCGGAAAGATGGAGAAAATGATGGTATTGATAAGAATCGCCACGATGATCACCACCAGCAGGAAGCTGGTGCCGCAGCGGGGATGATGCTTGGACTGGACACGGACGTTCTCCACCGTCAGCTCCAGCCGCTTCTCGTAGCAGAAAATGGTCTTGTGCTCCGCGCCGTGGTAGGAGAAGGTCCGCCGGATGTCCTTCATCCGGGACACAGCGGCCATGTAGGACATAAAGATGGCGATGCGCAGCACCGCGTCCACCAGATTCCGGATCAGTACGCTGTCCGTCACCAACTCCACAAAGCTGGCTAAAAAGGTAGGCAGCAGCATGAACAGTCCGATAGAAAAGCACACCGCCAGCACCACGGAGAAGCCGATGACCACCTTCTCCATTTTCTCATTCCCCAGCTTCTGGTCCAGCCACTTCTCGAATTTGGAGGGCTCCTCCACCCCCGCCTCCTCGGGAAAATAGTCGGCGGAGAACATGAGGGCCTTGACGCCCTTGACCATGCTGTCCAGGAAGGTGACGCTGCCCCGGATCAGGGGCAGGCCCAGGATGGGGTATCTGTCCTTAATGAGCTTCAATTCTTCTTCCTTGATGACCAGCCCCTCCGGGCCCCGGACCACGATACACTGCTTTTCCGGGCCCCGCATGAGAATGCCCTCAATAAGGGCCTGTCCGCCGATGGTTGTGCGGAAAGTACTGCATTGTTTGTCTGACATGGATATTGCCTTTCTTAAAAATGATATTTCTGACTATAAAAAGAGTAAAGATTACACGATTCGTTCAAATTCAATTTCATGACGCAACGGTATGGAGTTTTCGCCAATGAAAGGGATTTCCGGTTTCAGTTTTCTCGCAATATCCATAGCATTGCGAAATAACCTTACCATATCAAATCCCCTTTTTTGATAGAATCGAATTGCATTGATATTATCATTGGTGGTTATCAAGACAATCTTTTGTAAGCCTTTTTCTTCAGCTTCCTGTATGACGGCATCCAGAAGCCTACCGCCAATTCCCTGATTTGGCCGTAAACTGTCAAGGGATGTTATTTCTAATACATTATCGTAAATGATATATGTCACCAAACCAACAATGGAGCTCCCGTTCCTAAAGAAAAATCCCTCCACTCCGGTCATGTCAATCTCTTTGCCGCGTATGATCATGGTTGTGGTATACCAATGCTGCTTGATAAATGCGTTGATTAGCGCTCTGTTTGAGGTGGAAATTCTTTCACATTCCATATATCACCTTTCTGCTTGAACAAAGAAAAATCTGACTGCCGTTACTCCGTGGGCAGACTGATGGTCACCACACACCCGCCGCCCTCGGCGTTGCCGATCTCGAACGTTCCCTCGTGAAGCCGGATGATCTCGTCGCATACCGCCAGCCCGATGCCGCTGCCCCGGGCCTTGGACGAGCCCTTGTAGAACTTCTGCTTGACAAAGGGCAGCTCCGCCGTCGGGATGCCGGGACCGTAGTCCCGGACGGTGATAACAATGTGGCCCTCGCCGCCGGTGACGGCGGCGTCGATCCGCTTGCCCGCGCCGCCGTGCTTTGCGGCGTTGTCCAGCACGTTGCAGAATACCTGTTTGAGTCGTTCCGGGTCGCCGGGGATGGGAGGGAACAGCTCGTCGCAGCTGTCGTCATAATGGAGCTCAATGTTTTCCTGCTTGAACAGCTCCATGTAGGTGTAGATGGTATCCTCAAACTCCGCCTGAATGTCCACCTGCTCCATGCTCAGGGTGAACCGGCCGTCCTGCATCTTGGAGAAGTCCAGCAGCTCCTCCACCATGTTGGTCAGACGGCGGGACTCCTTCAAAATGATAGCCACGCCCCGCTTGGTCTGTACCGGATCGTTGTCCTCCAGTAGCGTCTCGCCCCAGCCGTTGATAGCGGTAAGCGGCGTGCGCAGCTCGTGGGAGACGGAGGAGATAAATTCCGACTTGATTTTTTCGCTCTTGCTGATCTGCGACGACATATTGTTGATGGCGTCGATAAGCTGCCCGATCTCATCCCGGTAGTGGTTCTCCATCTGCGCGCCGTAGCTGCCGCTGGCGATGCGCTTGGCGGCCTCCGTCACCTCAGCCACCGGCTCCACCACGTTGTTGATAAACACCATGTTGGAGACATACACCATCCCAATGCCCACGATCAGCAGTCCAAACGCCACGCCCACGGTGATCAGCAGCTCCCTGGTCACGGCGGACATGGAGGTCACATACCGCATAGCCCCCACCACCTGGTCATCCAGCAGCAGGGGAGCGCAGACAGACATAATGTGTTCCCCCGTGTGGGGGTCCACCCCGCGGAAGGGCTCAATCTGCTTGTTCTGGAAAGCGTTGATAATATCCGGCGTATCAGGGGACATGCCAGCGGTAAGCCCATAGGAGCTGACCATAATTTTTCCGGTGGAGTTGATAAATTGCAGCTCCATTTTGTCCCGGTCGGAGAACTCGGCGGCAAAGCTGTTGGCGTACTGGTAGAATTCCGCGATACTGGTCATGGTGTTGCTGGTAAAATATTCACTGGCGTTGGCGGCCCGGGTTTTCAGACCGTCGAGCATCATATTATAATAATAATTTGCCATGACCACGCAGAATGTCCCCGCAATTAGGAGCGCCACCACAAAGATGGGGCTCAGGGAGCTGATCAGCCAGCGTTTCCTTAATCCAGTTATTTCAATACGATTATTTGCCATAGCGGAATCCTTCTTTGCCGCCGCTGCGCGGCGGCCCTGGCTTTCATCTTAATTTAGATTCGCGCCTCGCCGGCGCGGGGCGTTCTTTTCCCGCGAGGGAAAAGAACCAAAAGCTCGCTTAGGAAACTACGTTTCCTAAGAACTTTCCTGAATTACGGGGGTAATTGTTTTTTGCGCTTTTCCTGTAGTCCGTCCGGACTGAATCGGATATGTTAGCGGTTTCGCCTGCGGTGGTTCTATTTTAGGATGTTGAATCGGTCCCTACCGTATTGCTCCTGGGCACTCCCGGCGATGCGTGACTGGGAGGCAGTCATCATTAACAGGGCGTCAGCCGGACCTTTTCGACCACCAAGCNAAAGATTACGGCNTCCGACTCAGTGGCTGAATCTCCCGCACTTGCACCCAATCTAAGGAAACTCCCCCGTATAGGGAAGCGGCACGAACGTGCCGCCCCGTCTAGGGAGTCCAGAACCGTAGGTTCTGGCNCGTTTTTGCCTACTTTTGTCGNGCGACAAAAGTAGGNCCGGGGTCCGGGGGCGGNTAGCTCCCGGGCTGACGGAAGAAACAAGCGGTCGCGGCCCGTAGGGCCGCAGATTNAAGCAGGTGCCGCCGCGCAGCGGCGGCAAAGATCAGAACCCCCACTTATACCCATATCCCCAAACGGTATTAATAAAAGTAGGATTCTGCGCATTGTCTTCNATTTTGAGCCTTAACCGCCGGATATTCACATCCACNATCTTCAGCTCCCCGAAATAATCCCTTCCCCAGACCATATCCAGNATCTCCTCCCGGGAGAGGGCCTTCCCCGGATTCTCCATGAACATCTTCATGATGGAATACTCCACCTGGGTCAGCTTCACCCTCTGNCCATTCTTTTCCAGCGTCCGGTTCCGGGTGTTCAATAAAAACGGCTCCTGATGGATCTCCCCCACCTGNTCCGGCGCCGCGCCCCCGGCGCGGCGGAACAGCGCGTCCACCCGTGCGGTNAGCTCCGCCGGAGAAAACGGCTTGGTCACATAGTCGTCCGCCCCGGTCATCAGCCCCGTCACCTTGTCCATCTCCTGACTGCGGGCGGTAAGCATAATGATCCCGATCCGGGTGTTGGTGGCCCGGATGCGGCGGCAGACCTCAAAGCCGTCGATCCCCGGCAGCATGATGTCCAGAAGGGCCACCCGCACATCCGGGTTGTCCTTCAGCTTTTCCAGCGCATCCTCCCCCGTTTCCGCCTCGATGACCTCGTAACCGGCCCGGGTCAGGTTGATAACGATAAATCCCCGGATGCTGGACTCNTCCTCCAGCACCAAAACCTTTCTTGCCACGGCGGGCTTCCCTCCTTTTATGCTAATTCTTCAATGAAAAGACGCAGTTCGATACCGTGTGGGAATNTTGGAATTGCGGCTGTGTAGGGAGCGATATTAAAAATATTAGTTTTCTCCCATGCTCAGCTGCTTGACGATGACATTGAAGCACTCAACAACTTCATCCTCGTCCAGCGCGTAGCGCCAGTCCTCATAGCCCNCGCCGTANGANATCGCGTAAAGCGTCTCGCCCCAGCGGCGCAGGATGCTGCGCCCGCTCTTGGANGCCTGNTTCTCCCGGTCCGTACCGGTGAGGGTGTATATGGTAAACAGTTCCTCCCCCATGCTCCGGCCAGAGACGNNGTAGAACGTNGTGGCGTGGACCGCCGCGCTGGCGTTATTCTGCCGCACCGTGAAATGCCCGTCCCACGCCTCCGGGAGCAGCATATACCACCCGTCCGCCAGATTGTGGTAGGTCAGGGCCTCCCGCCGGTCCGTTCCGTCGGAGCGGTAGCTGTGCCAGTAGATCTTCCAATACGACTCCTCCTTGGAGTCCGACAGCAGCTCGGCAGGGCGGGGCACATCCAGCGCCCCATCCCGGTTGATGTCAACAGGGGGAATATTCAGATAGCGGAAATTCTGGGTGGACACGGCGGTGTCGGCGTCCAGAACGATATTGGTCAGCTCCGGATGCTGGTAAATCAGAATATCCGTCACCGCCTTGCTGGTGTCATCCACCCCGGCCACGCGGCTGGTAATGAACACCGCCGCCTCTCCCTCCTGGAGAGACCCGATCTGCATCCGCTGCAAAGAGGCCACCGTGGCGGACAGCCGGGCGGTGGACTGGAGCTCCAGATTGCTGTAGGCGCTGTCCCAGTCGTAATAGTCCGCCAGACTGAGCCCCGCCTCCGTGTCGTCGCTGCGCAGGACCACCAGCTCCAGATCGTCGTCGCCGTCCAGGTCCACCACCTCGTAGCGGGCGTAGGGAGCGCTCATCAGCCTTGCGGGCTCCAGATCCTGCACGCTGTAGACGCCCAGCGTCCGAACCTCGGCGCTGAC
This sequence comes from Oscillibacter sp., assembly GCA_014799915.1. Taxonomy (GTDB): domain Bacteria; phylum Bacillota; class Clostridia; order Oscillospirales; family Oscillospiraceae; genus Pelethomonas. Next base: position 7,243 of record JAAVHD010000028.1, on the reverse strand, counting down.
CTGCCAGCTCACCAGGATCTCCCGCACCCCGTCGCCGTCCAGATCATCGTAGCGGATGCTGTGGATGGAGGTGCCGCTGCCGTCAATGACGGCGGCCTGCCGGTAGTCGTCGCCCTCAGCCTGGAAGATATAGATCTTCAAAGGCCGCTCCTCGCTGCTGATCCGGAAGAAGCCCAGGGCCTCGTCCACGCCGTCGCCGTTCAGATCCACCATCTGCACCTGGGGCAGGTTTCCCCCGGCCACCGGCGGCGCATACTCCGCGCCCAGGGCCAGGACCTCCGACAGCCGGGCGTTGAGGGCCTTATACTCCTCCGGCAGCTGCGGCGGGGCGTAGAGCTCGTCCACCGACGCGCTCATCATACACCCGGACAGCAGCAGGGGCAGGGCCAGGATGATCCACCATATTCTTTTCATATGCGGCCACGCCCCTTTCTCCGGTGAAAATTTCCTACCTTAATGTACCACAGATCGTCCCGCTTGGGTAGTCTTTTTTGAAAAATGATAGTGTTACCGCGCCCCCGGCATCTTAGGCCGGGCGGTGAGGATCACCCTGCCAAAGCACACCATGGTCCGTCCGCTGTCCCGGGGCAGCACCACGTCCGCGTCCGAGCGCTCCCGGTTCAGGGAGAACAGGTACACGATCCCCAGCGGGTCCCGGACATACTGCTTGCACAGCATCTCCCCGTCCACGCAGAAGATCCCCACGTCCCCGTTGGACAGGGGGTCCCGGTTGACGTAGACAATNGACTCATCGTGAATATAGGGCTCCATGGAGTCCCCCTGGATGCGCACCGCGAACTCCGCCCCCTGGGGCGTCTCGCCGGTCACGCCGATATAGTCGAAGTCCTCACCGAACACCGGGGAGGCGTAGCCCGCCGCCGCCGGATTGCGGTACAGGGGGATCTGCCGGACCTTCTCCTCAGGCTGGTCGTCCTCCAGCTCCGCCTGATAGGCGCTCAGCGCCTCGGCCATGGCCTGCATGGTCTGCTTCCCCGGCACCCGGAGGGAGCGGTANGTCTTGACCAGCCGCTCCTCCTCCACCGAGCAGGTGAAGCCGCGGCCGGAGTAGGAGTCCTGGTACATATAATTGGGCTCCACGTCCAGCACCCGGAACAGACGCAGCAGCACGTCCTCCCGCATGGCGTTCAGCCCGTTCTCNTAGTTGCTCACGGCGGAGAGGCTGACGCCCAGCGCCTTTGCCAGCTCNCCCTGGCTGAGTCCCAGCTCTTTCCGCCGGTCCCGTAGTCTCTGTCCAAAGCTCATGGTGTCGGCCTCCTTGTGTTGGTAGATATAGAATATATGGAATCTCAAAATTTGTCAACAGAATTTCTAAATTTTCTCTTGACATANCAGAACGGTTGTGCTACTATAGCTCTCGCAGGGGACAGCNATACTGAAATTTATGNGAAAAAAGAAAGGAGAAATAAAATTCAGAGGGAAGATTTTAATTCTGTTGGATAATTTGGCACGATTTGGAAATTGGTGGATAGTGTTCTGCGGNGCAGGGTGGTCAGATCCTGGNCCCGCTCCCACCAAGAAAAAAGCCGTGCCAACGGCACGGCTTTTTTCTTGGTGGGAGCGGGTGGATTCGAACCACCGAAGTCGTCGACAACAGATTTACAGTCTGCCCCCTTTGGCCACTCGGGAACGCTCCCCTATACAATTTTAACAGGCTGTCAACTCAGAGAGAAAAGGTGGAGCTGGTAGACGGACTCGAACCCCCGACCTGCTGATTACAAATCAGCTGCTCTACCAACTGAGCTATACCAGCACGATTAGCAACGAATCGTATGATAGCAGAATTTCTCCGATTTGTCAACCTAAAATTTTAANTTTTTAGGAGGAAATTTTTTTGCGCACTGTACATAAGAATCACCGCGATATCCAGCGGACTTTTCCCGCGGCGGAATGCTGCCTGTGCGGCGGGGAGCTGTACCGGGGCGAAGTATGCTGGCGGCTGGCCGGNCGNATCCTGTGCGAGGACTGNGTCGTCCCCTGGCTGCTGGACGAGCTGGCGGNCTTCCGCCTGCGCCTGCGGGAGGTGAGGAAATGACCCTGCTGAGNATGGCCGCCTCCTACCGCCACAGCGCGGANCTGATCCGCCTGCGGATCATCGAGCTGAAGGACNGGGCCAGGACCGCCACGCCGGAGGAGAGATCGAAGCTGGAGCAGCGGGTGCGGGATCTGAATGTNCTCTACCGCGAGACCCGNTCCACCGCCCTGGTGCTGGAACGCTATTATGACAGGAGGTATCATGCCCATGGCAGCCGTACGAACTAACACGCCGAAAAAGGCCCTGACCCTGCGCGATAATGAGATCTGGGGNGATCTGGCCGCCTGGGAGCGGGCCAACGGCGAGGACAACGAGGAGCAGNTGGAGCGCCTGCGCCGGAATCTGAAAAGGGTCCGGGATGTGGAGCTGACGGACCGGCAGGCGGAGATGATCCATCTCTACTATGATCTGGGCATGTCCATCCCCCAGATCGCCCGGGAACAGGGGGTGCACAAGTCCTCCGTCTCCCGGACGCTGAAAAGGGGACGGGAAAGATTAAAAAGGTACTTGCAATATAGCTGGTAATCTGATAGACTTTCCTCTTGCAGGCAAAGAACGCCGAAAAAGAGGAGTATGAAAGCTATGGTCAATTCAGCGATGCGCAGCCGGTGGGGCCGGCTCGGTATGGCGGTATTAGGCGCGGGTATTTACGCCCTCGGAATCAATCTGTTNGTGGTGCCCGCGGGGCTGATCACCGGCGGCATGGTGGGCTTCTGNCANCTGCTGCGCAGCGCCATNCTGGGACTNCTGGGGATCAAGAGTCTGTCCTTTGATCTGTCGGGCATCATCTACTATGCNCTGAACATCCCCCTGTTCATCATTGCCTACCGCTGTCTGGGCCATACGTTTTTCCGCAATACGCTGATNTGNACCACGGCCTATACCGTGTTTCTCAGCATTGTCCCCNTTCCCGCCACGCCCATTGTGGACGATGTGCTGACCGCCTGCCTGCTGGGCGGCGTGATCTCCGGCGTGGGNACGGGCATCGCCCTGACCAGCGGCTGCTGCGGCGGCGGGCTGGANATTGTNGGNCTGTATATGTCCAAAAAGGGCGTAAAGATCACCGTGGGCCAGTTCGGCATGGTGTTCAACTTTGTGATCTTCGCCCTTTGCTGGGTGATGTATGACATCCCCACCATGATCTATTCCGTACTGAACAACATTTTCCATGGCATTGCTCTTGACCGCGCCCACCGCCAGAGCGTCACNGTNCAGGTGCTGATCTTCACCAAGCTGGAGGCCCCGGAGCTGGACACGTATATNATGAANAACCTCCACCGCGGCATNACCCGCTGGGAGGGCAAGGGCGTCTACACCGGCGAGGACACCCACATCCTCTGCGTGTGNATGAACAAGTATGAGATCGAGGATNTGCANAACGCTCTGCGGAAGATCGATCCCAAGGCGTTCTTCATNGTCCAGGAGGGCGTCCACGTCAGCCGNAACTTCGAGCGGCGGCTGTCCTAGGACATGATTNGTGCNNANCCAAGGTTTNCGTATTAAAAAGTTTCGCCGGCCTTTACAAAGGCCGCGGAGTCCAGAGGCGGCGCCTCTGGCCGCACTCCGCAGAGTGCGGAATCCCCCAAAAGCCGCGCTCAAAAAAATCTTCTCCCCAGCACAATCCCAAACCACGCGCGGCTTTCAAGCGCATTTGACGCCTGGGCGTCAAACAGCGCCCCGGGAGTTTCCGTCAACTTTTGATTCGCGTTATTACACAAGCCCTGGNCTAACCGAAACAAAGGACCCCGCCTCCAGCNNNGCTGGAGGCGGGGTCCTTTTTCACTGTTCCGGGGCGGCTTATTCCGTCCTGAGCGCCACCACCGGGTCCTTATTGGCGGCCACCCGGGAGGGGATCAGCCCCGCGATGATGGTCAGCAGTGCGCTGATGACCACCAGGATCACCGCTCCCTCTATCGGCAGAGCGGCCTTCAGCCCCACGATACCGGTAAAGTGCAGCAGGATGGCGTTGATGGGGATGATCAGCAGCAGCGTCACCCCAATTCCGATCAGTCCCGCGCCCAGACCCACAATAAGAGTCTCCGCGTTGAACACCCGGCTGACGTCCCGCTTGCTCGCACCCACGGCGCGGAGAATACCGATCTCCTTTGTCCTCTCCAGCACGGAGATATAGGTGATGATGCCGATCATAATGGAGGACACCACCAGCGAAATAGACACAAACGCGATCAGCAGATAGCTGATACCGCTGATAATATCTGTAATGGAGCTCATCAGCAGCGCCACGTAGTCGGTGTAATTGATCTCATCCTCGCTGTCGCTAACGGAGGCGTTGTAGTCCGCGATCCTGTCCGCGATCTGGTCCTTTTCAGAGAAGGTGGATGCGTAGATGTTGATGGTGGACGGGCTCTCCAAGTCCACATAGCCTAACAGGTCCATATTGTCCTCATAGGTGGAATCGGACTTCGTGGGCGGCATGTAGTTGTCGTACAGATAGTTAAACTGCCACGCTTCAAAGGGTTCCGCATAAACGGACATATATGGCTTCGCCCCTGTGGCCACATCCAGCATAACTGCCAGCTGTTCCTGGCTCATGGCTCCCATCTGGGCCTGGACACCCATCGAATACTGCTCCCGTACCTGTTCGCCGATAGCTTCTTCTATCCGGCTGAACAGAGTCTCATCATCCATATCCGCAATATACCCGGAGATCGTGTCCTCATCCACGCCCATTTCCCCGGCGTACTGCTGGATGATCATCTGCTCGATGGCCTCCCGGGTCATGCCCTCCATCTGCTGGCCTACTACGTTCTGAACGTATTCGTCAGAGGGCTGGCCCATGACGTCCATATAGGCATTGGCCTTTTCCGTGTCGGTAAGGGTCTCCAGATACTCCTTAATGGCGAATTCCTTCTGGCCATCGGTGGGCTCCACATCGTCCTCGCTGGGGAAGGGCAGGCCGTTGATCACGTCGGTCGCCTCGTCCGCCATCTGCTCCTTGACGATGTCCATCTCCGCCGTAGTCTCAATGGCGTAGGTGGTCAGTGCGCCGGTGTAGCCGATGGCCCCGGTGACCATGCCGTTGGTGGACTCCTCGCTGGGCCGGGCCACGCCCACCACCTTCAAACGGGTGCCCACGTTGTCGCTGTTGTAGAGGAAATCCATCCCCGTATCCGTGGCGGACATGTCCACATAGGTCCCCGTGGACGCCTCATACTGGTACTTCTCGGCGGGCAGCAGCAGCTTGAAGTCCATATCGCACAGCTCCTCATAGCTCCAGCTGCGTTGCTCCACCTCCAGCGTCTCGCCGTTCATGGCGGAGGTCATGCTGTCGGTCATGTGCTCGCCGGACATAAGGCCCAGTGCGTAAAGCATCAAGTCGGAGATCTCGTTGTTCCGGCTGACGAACAGGATCACTTCGTTGTAATTTTCCGGCCACTTGCCGTAGAGCAGATCATATTGGCTCTTGACCTGCTCCCCCACGGCCTCGCCGTCATTGCCGGGCAGCAGCTCCTCCCACACGTCCATCTGCTGGTACATGCCGCCCATGGTGGCAAAATAGGAGGAGTAATCCCCGCCGTACATGGCGCTCATGGCGTTTTGCAGCATGGTCATGACGTCGCTCTTGACGATTTCCCCGTCCTCGTCCTCGGTGTAGATGTCAAAGCCGAAGTCATAGCTGTACTGGACGGTGGCCAGATCGGTGATCCCGCCGCCGCCCTGGTCCAGGTACTTCTTGAAATCCTTCAGATTGTTGGTCTGGACCTCGGCGGAGAGCATGGAGTTGAGCATATCATACATGACCGTGGAGGAGTACACCCGCTCCCGGTCGTGGCCCTCGCCATCCTCGCCCCGGTGAGCGCCCATGAGGGAGGCCATCAGATCCGACATATCCGTGCTCTCGGCCATGATGGTGATAGGATAGCTGGACAGCGTCTCCTCCTGGACCTGATTGATATAGCTGTTGATCCCGGCGGAGAGGGAGAGGATCAGGGCGATGCCGATGATACCGATGGACCCGGCAAAGGCGGTCAGGATAGTCCGGCCCTTCTTGGTCATCAGGTTGTTCATGGACAGGGAGAAGGCGGTGAAGAAGCTCATAGAGGGCTTCCGCTTGCCCACTTCCGTCCGCACCGGTTCCTCCGGCACGCCGTCAAAGGGGGCAGTGTCGTCCACCACCTGGCCGTCCAGCAGGCGGATGGTGCGGTTGGCGTACTTCTCCGCCAGCTCGGGGTTGTGGGTGACCATGATGACCAGTTTTTCCTTGGCGATCTCCGCCAGCAGATCCATGACCTGCACGCTGGTCTCGCTGTCCAGCGCGCCGGTAGGCTCGTCGGCCAGGAGGATGTCCGGATCGTTCACCAGCGCCCGGGCGATGGCCACCCGCTGCATCTGTCCGCCGGAGAGCTGGTTGGGCCGCTTTTTCATCTGGTCCGCCAGACCAACCTTTTTCAGCGCCTCCTCCGCCCTGCGGCGGCGCTCACCCTTGCCCACGCCGGAGAGGGTCAGGGCCAGCTCCACGTTGGCGAGGACGCTCTGGTGGGGGATCAGGTTGTAGCTCTGGAAGACGAAGCCGATGGAGTGGTTGCGGTAGGTGTCCCAGTCCCCGTCCTTGAACTCCCGGGTAGAGCGGCCATTGATGATCAGGTCGCCGCTGGTGTACTGGTCCAGCCCGCCCACGATGTTCAGCAGGGTAGTCTTGCCGCAGCCGGAGTGGCCCAGGATGGCGACGAACTCATTTTCCCGGAAGCTGAGGCTCACCCCCCGCAGGGCGGTGACATTCTCCCCGGCGGTCTCGTATATCTTGACGATGTGGTCTAATTTCAGCATAAAGGGTTCCTCCTTAATTTTTCCGCCCATTATGATACACAACATTATTTAACAGGTCAAGAAAAAAGCGGGAAATTTACACATCGTTCATAAACGAACATTCTGGATTCTTGCCGGGGAAAACGAATGCCGCCGCTAGGCGGCGGCAGGGCAGTTGGTTCTTCACCTGGCCCGGGAGCTACCCGCCCCCGGACCCCGGGCTTACTTTTGTCACGCGACAACGATTCTTCATGACCGCATCGAGCGGTCATGAAGAATTGATTGTTCGCGGCCACTCGATGTGGCCGTGAACAATCTCAGTAAGCAAAAACGCGCTTAAACCTACGGTTTAAGAATCCCTTATTTATTACGGGGGAACTGTTTTTTGCGCTCATCCTGTAGTCCGTTCGGGCTAAATCGGAT